>NZ_JBZRPK010000150.1:0-1442 GCF_058382125.1 Haloferax sp. s1 | reverse complement strand
CACGGACAGCCCGTGCTCTCCTCGTGGGAAAACCGGTAGAGATGCTTCGTCCCGTAGGAGAAAATCGGGTCGAGCGTCGTTTCGTCGGGGAGTTCCTCGACCTCGACGACGAATTCGGAGACACTCACTGAGTCGGGGTTCGCCACAACACTTCTCGAGACGGTGTCGACGGCGGAGTCTGTCGAGTGTGCAATCGAGGCGATGGGACAGACGGACGGCGTGTCGAACTCGACAGTCGCACGAATCCCAGTGGGCATTGGACTACGCGTTGATGTGGCGTGTCTCGGCGGTGACTGAGGTGGTCCGAGGCGTCACGCGTCGGACTCCTCGGGGTCGAGTTCTATCTCTCGGCCGCCTAGACTGTCAGGTTCGAGTTCGAACAGTTGGATATCGAGGTCGCGTTTGGTCTCCCCCCAGATTTCGAACAGCGGTCGTTTGGCCTCCCCGTACTGGACGATGCGCTCGACTGTCAACTCGTCCGGGTTGACCCGTTCGAGCGTCCCCTCGGCGATGATGCTCCGATAGAGTTGGCCATCCGCTTCGTGCACGACGAGTCGTGCACGGGGCGAGGAGGTGAGGAATTGGCGTTTTTCGCTCTCGGGTGTCGAGACGAGTCGGAGATAGAAACAACCGCTTTCGGCGTTGTATCCGTAGGATATAGGGATTGCGTAAGGCTCGTCTGCCTTCGCAAGCGAGAGGACACCCGTCTCGTGACGGGTCAAGACCTCATGTATCTCGTCGGGCGAGAGTTCTGTCTGTTGGTCCAGAGACATCGGTTCGTACATGCAGACTTGTGCCGGACGTAATTACTGTTACTTCTCGGACCGAGAAGAGCCACAACTGGTTAGGGAGAGAACATGAGCGTGCCGAATGTGGCTGGTCACTCAGGCGTGAGAGAACGCATCTTGGGTGAGCGAGGCGCTACAGATGACACATCCATTATCGAGAAGCGCATCGCGCATCGAATCGTTGACCAGCATGGACTCGGCACACTCCGGGCAGACGAAAGTGTAGTCCGCGCTGTCGCTCATCTTGTTCGTAGTACGGGAGACACACGTATATGTAGCCTACTGTTTCCCGAGCGGCGGGAAGACAGTGACCGAAGCCGGATGAGAAAACAGGAAACAGAGAGAATCGTCACGGAGAGAGCGTAGCGAATTCGTTTTCCGAAGTGGCAGAACCGCAGATTGGACAGCCACGCTCAAGGAGCGCATCGCGCATCGAATCGTTGACTTCGAATCGCTCGCCGCACTGGGTGCACGTAAACTCGTATTCGTCGGCCCTCGGTGCACCCATCAGTCTACCTCTGGATGTGCAAGTGTATCTTCCATCCCCGTCTCTCGGACTGTAGACGCGACATCCGCCATCAGTTCGGTGTCTTCCGGGCGAAGTTCGACGACGGAACTCGTCGCGTCTCGGTGTTCGGTTAGCGTCGTCTGACC
>NZ_JBZRPK010000151.1:0-1445 GCF_058382125.1 Haloferax sp. s1 | reverse complement strand
GCGTTCAAATGGCGTTTCACTGCGCCGACGACGACGACCTGCTGGTTCGACTCTCTGCTGACCTCGGTTGTACGGTTCGCCTTCGCGGGGTCGTCCCCATCGAAGAACAGTCCTTGCTGTGTTTCCTCACCGTACGAGGCGTGACGACCGACGCGGTGTTCGACGAGTTGGTCACAGCAGCGGAAGTCGAAAACATCCGTCTGATTCGTGACCGGGGCGAGGAGTCGCTTCTCGAAGTTGCACTCTCAGCCGGGTCGACGATTACGACGCTCACCTCCTACGACGGCACCGTTTCGCGATTCGTCGCGGAGGATGGCGTCGCCCGTTTCGCCAGTGAGTTTTCTAACGAAACGCCACTTCGAGATGTGATGGCCGACCTCACCGACGCGTACCCCGACACTGAACTCGTGGCCAAACACGAGGTCGAACGTCCCGCACGCAACACGGCCGACTTTCGAGAGTCGCTGGCGACGCGACTCACCGACAAGCAGCAATCGGTCTTGCGGGCGGCCTATCTTGCGGGCTACTTCGAGTGGCCGCGCGGCAGTACCGCTGAAGACCTCGCCGATTCTATCGATATCTCCTCACCAACCCTGCATCAACACCTCCGAACTGCCCAGCAGAAGCTCCTAACGTCCTTTTTCGACGACGACGAGCCGGAAACCGAACCCCGACCCTAGGCCTTTAGGGTGTGGCGAGTAGCGCACAAACAATCGTTATTGATGTATGAATTACTAATATAATCAGATAATAGTCGAATGTACAGAGAACAGGTCGTATACCCTTGTTGAGGGCAGTAAGAGAATTTTTAATCAGCTACCTAGTGGTTTTTGATAGTTAGATAGCCTACTTATGCCCTTTGTCGAGACTCGTTAGCATGACATATGGCAGATGGTGACATTGAACTGGAGGCGCGGCTGGAAGAACAGGCGGAATTCGAACCCTCTGCAGAGTTCGTCGCGCAGGCGAACGTGTCGGACCCCTCGATTTACGAGGAGTTCGAGGAGAACTGGCCCGAGTGCTGGGAGCGGGCCGCCGACCTGCTTGACTGGGACGGCGACTACGATGAGGTACTCGATGACTCGAACCCGCCGTTCTACGAGTGGTTCACCGGGGGCAAGCTAAACGCCTCCTCCAACTGTGTCGACCGGCACGTCGAGAACGGTGACAAGAACCGGGTGGCAATCAAGTGGGAGGGTGAACTCGGCGAGACGCGGACCTACACGTATCAGGACCTCTACCGCGAAGTAAACGAGTTCGCGGCCGCACTTCGGGCACAGGGCGTCGAAGAGGACGACGTGGTGACCCTCTACATGCCGATGATTCCGGAGTTGCCCATCGCCATGCTCGCGTGCGCTCGCATTGGCGCGCCCCACTCGGTCGTCTTTGCTGGGTTCTCTGCCGAGGCGCTCGCGACGCGGATGAACTCCGCTGACTCCCGGTAT
>NZ_JBZRPK010000655.1:9821-12102 GCF_058382125.1 Haloferax sp. s1 | reverse complement strand
TTGTCCTCTTTCTAGAAAGGGAAGACGAGCCTTCCGATATCCAAATATCCTCGGTAGAAACGGCAGAAAGCGGTTGTTTCTACCCCCGACGCGTCGGCCCCGTAAGTGAGACAAAAAGGTCACCAGGGTCTTGGGTAGAAGACGGGAACGACGCCACGCCCGCCGCTCCTCGGCGTCTTTACCGCCGTCAGTTGCAACATTTCGGAAATCAACCGCAACGCCCGCGTCAGCAAACGAAAACGAGAGCGTGTCGAAATTGGTCTCGAACTCCCGTGGGTGGTGGCTCGCCAGTTGAATCCGCCGACGTTCATCGAGGAGCGACGCCTCGGTGAGTTGGTCGAGCTTCCGGTAGACGGTCGACAGCGGAACATCACACACGTCCGCGCACTCCTGTGCAGTTCGAGGGGCTTCGTCACAGGCGGCGAGAATACGACGACTGTCGTCGTCGCTGAGAACGGAGAGAACAGCAGACGAGTCGGTGCGGTCCTGTCTGTGCGAGTCGGAAGCTGATCCCCCGCGGGCGATGAGTGTCGACGTCGTGTTCATACTTTTATTGACGACTGTTATCCGGAGGTATCCAGTCCCGCGCTATCCGGGGTGGTTTAAGTACACCCCCGACAGCGTCTCGATGGCGAGACCACGCTCTTCGCGAAACCACCCGGTGATGAGTTTCATCTCCGGCGGGTAAACGCCCGCGAGCGCGCAGACGCATGCGTGACCAGCGAACCGAGACTCACCGTGACAACGAACTGAGTCCACCCGACCACGACGCGGGGCTTATCCCCGCCGACCACGAATCGCGGTGCAACACCCGGATGACGGTGAACACACTCCATCGACCGACGCACCGCGACGCGCTCGTTCACCTCGAATCGGCATTCGAACGCGGCGATATGGTCACCGTGTTCGGCCGGTGTACAGTGGACTACGACGGCCGCGCGACGAGCGAGCTCGGCCCCGGCGACCGACTGGTCGTTCTGAAGCCGGACGGGTCCATCCTCGTCCACACGGACGAAAAGCGGACGCCAGTGAACTGGCAGCCACCGGGGTGTACGCACTCTGCAGGCGTGCGCGACGGCCGACTCCGCGTTCGGAGCACGCGGTCGAGTCCGGATGAACGGCTCGACGTGTTCTTCGAGCGCGTCGAACAGTGTTCGGCGTACGCCGTAAACGACCGAAGCGACCTCGAACTCGTCGGAAGCGAAGAGGACCTGCGACAACATATCCTCTCGGACCCGTCGATTCTCGAAGCTGGCTTCGAACCCCTCGAAACTGAGCGACAGAGCGACGCCGGTGCGCTCGACATCTTCGGTGAAGATGCCGAAGGAGTCCCCGTCGTCGTGGAGTTGAAGCGCCGTAGGGTCGGCCCCTCGGCAGCGAGTCAACTCCGCCGGTACGTGGACGCCGTCCGGCGGGAGTTCGGCGATAACGAACCAGTTCGTGGTGTTCTTGTCGCTCCCTCCGTCACCGACCGGGCCACCGACCTCCTCGACCGCGAAGGGTTGGAGTTCGTCGCACTCGATCCTGAGACGGGTGAACCCCCCGTCGAGGACGAGGAAAGAGGCAACGAACAGGAAACGAAAGGCGAGCGAGCAGACGACGAGTAAGTAGTCGAGACCGGTGGTCGCGGCGAAAATATCGATGGTTCGACGCGGTGAAGGGGCAAAACACCGTGAGAGCGGCTCACACGACCGGATGGCCGAATGAAGCTTCGAAGCGTTTTTAGCCCGCCTGACCCTTCGGTTTCACAAGTAACCATGTCAGACAAACCCGCCTCTATGTACCGGGAGATCAAGAACCCGGCATACACCCGACGTGAGTACATCACGGGTATCCCTGGTTCGAAGATTGCACAGCACAACATGGGCGACCTGCAGGCGGACCCCGAGGACTACCCTGTCGAGATCAGTCTGGAGGTCGAAGAGGATGTTCAGATTCGCCACGGTTCGCTCGAATCTGCACGTCTCTCGGCCAACCGTCTGATGCTCAAGAACGCGGGCGAAAAGCAGTACAAGATGATCCTGCGCAAGTTCCCGCACCACGTCATCCGCGAGAACAAGCAGGCAACCGGTGCCGGTGCAGACCGTGTTTCTGACGGAATGCGCCAGTCGTTCGGGAAGGTCGTTGGGACCGCTGCTCGCATCCCCAAGGGTGAGACGGTCTTCACCATCTACTGCGACGTCGAAGACGCCGAAATCGCGAAGGACGCCTTCCGCCGTGCGTACAACAAGATGTCGCCGCCGTGCCGCATTGTCGTCGAACGCGGCGAAGAACTGCTCGT
>NZ_JBZRPK010000655.1:0-9721 GCF_058382125.1 Haloferax sp. s1 | reverse complement strand
TGCGTAATTTCGCACGGTGACTTTTCGGCGCGTTCGCTGAACGCGGCGAAGAACTGCTCGTTGCGTAATTTCGCACGGTGACTTTTCGGCGCGTTCGCTGAACGCGGCGAAGAACTACTCGTTGCGTAATTTCGCATTACACGGGTCGCCACGAACCCACCAACTTTTCACGCGGGACTCCTCCTCGTAGCGTATGCTCCGCTTGGCGGTGACAACCAGCAGCGAGACGTTCGAGCGAATGCGCGACCCGCTCGCCGAGCGCGGTATCGAAGTCGGCCATCTCCGGGCCAAGCGGTTCGCACTCGACCTCTCGACGCCACCAACCGAGTCGTTCGACGTGGGGTTTGTCTATCCCACGCGGGCGATGGAAGGTGGTGTCGTCACCGCCAGGCACGACATTCCGTGGGTGAACACGCGCGAGGATATTCTCACGTCGCGGAACAAAGCGGGTGTTATCGCGGCACTCAAGCAATCGGATATCCCGGTCCCGAAGAGCGTCTATGTCTCGAATCCAGCGGATGAATCGGAACTCGTCGAAACCATCGAAGCGGCGGGGCTCGACTTTCCCGTCGTCCTCAAGCCGAACTCGACGACACGGGGGGCGGGTATCGCAAAGGCGCACGACCCCGACTCGCTGTCCGGGCTTGTCGACCACCTGAACCTCGTCCACGACTACCGAGCGACCGGCGACAAATCCTACCTCGTTCAGGAGTGGCTTCCGAACGCCAGCGACTACCGAGTGATGGTCCTCGACGGGCAAGTCGTCGGCGCAGTCGAGCGCCGTCTCTCCGACAGTGCACGTGCTGACGGGCGGTGGAAACACAACGTCCACCGCGGTGCGGAGGCAGTCGGCGTAGACCTCCCGAAGCGACACCGGGCCCTCGCCGAGGCGGTCGCAGCGGAGTTGGACATCCGCTATCTCGGCGTCGACTTGCTCGAATCTGACGGGCGGGTCGTCGTCTCGGAGACGAACGCCCGGCCGACTATCGACGACGGCGCGAAGTACGACGACGGCTTTTTCGACCGACTGGCGGCGCTCATCGAGCGGGTCGCAAAGAAGTCGTAGTCTGCCGCGTCAGTCGCCGATTACTCGACGTCGATAGCGGCGGAGTCCTCAGCGCGGTCGAACGTAACCTGTAGGACGCCGTTGTTGAAGGTGGCCGATGCGGAGTGTTCGTCGACGCGTGCCGGGAGGCGGACGCGTTCGTCGTACTCGCGGCGGTCACCAGCGGCGCTGATAGTCAGTGTTTCACCGTCGCACTTGAGGTCGATAGCGTCTTTGTCGACGCCTGGGAGGTCCGCGACGAGTCGGAGCGAGGTACCCTCATCATACACGTCAATGTGGGTTTCGGAGGCAAAGCCAGCGTCTCCTCCAGTCATGTCGTTCATCATCCGTTCGATTTCATCGAAGATGTTGTCGAACGGGTCGTCGCGGTCGTCTCTCACCATGGGGGCCGCTATGAAATCGGAGGTTAAAGCCTTTCTGCCCGCGACAACCTTGGTAACAAGGACCTCGGATGGCACATATTGTACTCACGATATCGCTTCACGCGTAGCAAATACCGTCCGATTTTGAGTGATGGCGATTGTTTCTGAGCAAGTCATGATCGTATATGAAAGGTAACGTTCGATTCAGTCGGATTTACCGAAACAGGTATACTCTTGCGTCTGGGATATATACCTGGAAACTACTCGAACATGAGTGAAAAATCCTACCTCAGCGCGGGCGAGAACGTGGATGAATCGGACGTGGTGCGGGTGGCACTCAACGGCTTCGGCCGAATCGGCCGGAACATCTTCCGTGCCGTCCTCGACAATCCGAAGGTTGAACTGGTCGCCATCAACGACGTCATGGACTTCGACGACATGGCGTACCTCGCGAAGTACGATTCCGTCATGGGCCGTCTCGACGGTGTCGAACGCGACAGCGACTCCCTGACTATCGGCGGCACCTCGGTGGGTCTCTACAACGTCCAGTCCCCCGCAGAACTGCCGTGGGGAGACCTCGACGTCGACGTGGCACTCGAATGTACGGGCATCTTCCGTACGAAGAAAGATGCCTCGGCGCACCTCGACGCAGGCGCGGACAAGGTCGTCATCTCCGCACCGCCGAAGGGCGACGAGCCGGTCAAGCAGATCGTCTACGGTGTCAACCACGACGAGTACGACGGCGAAGATATCATCTCCAACGCCTCCTGTACGACGAACTCCGTTACACCGGTCGCAAAGGTGCTCGACGAGGAATTCGGCATCGAGAACGGTCTTCTGACGACCGTCCACGCCTACACGGGCAGCCAGAACCTCATCGACAGCCCCCACGCGAAGCAGCGTCGCGGTCGCTCCGCTGCCGAGAACATCGTCCCGACGACGACCGGTGCCGCACAGGCAGCCACCGAGATTCTTCCCCAGCTCGACGGCAAGCTCGACGGCATGGCGATTCGCGTCCCCGTCCCGAACGGGTCGCTCACGGAACTCGTCGTCCAACTCGACGAGACGCCTTCGGTCGAAGAAATCAACGATGCCTTCCGCGCCGCTGCCGACTCCGGCCCGCTCGCCGGTGTCCTCGGCTACACGGACGACGAAGTCACGTCGCGTGACATTCTCCAGCTTCCCTTCTCCAGCACCGTCGACCTCAACACGACGAACCAGGTCAACGACGGCGGTCTCTACAAGATTCTGACGTGGTACGACAACGAGTACGGATTCTCCAACCGGATGCTCGACGTCGCACACTTCGTCACGCATCAGTAATCTCTCACTCTAATCGACCGCCCTCTCGGCCTGACCTACCCACCACTAAGTAACCACTCCACGTTCTTCCACCCGATGTTCAAGACCCTCGACGACCTCAACCCGGAACAGCGCGTTCTCGTCCGACTCGACCTCAACTCGCCCGTCGAAGACGACGAGGTACAGGACAACCGACGCTTCGACCGCCACGCGGAGACAGTCCGCGAACTCGCCGACGCGGGCCACCGTGTCGTCCTGATGGCCCATCAGGGACGTCCCGGCGGCGACGACTTCGTTTCTCTCGAACAGCACGCCGCAATCCTCGCGAAGCACGTCGACCACGACGTGCAGTTCGTTGCCGACACCTACGGCGATGAAGCTATCGACGCCATCGAGTCACTGTCCGCCGGTGAGGTTCTCCTCCTCGAAAACACCCGCATGTGCGACGAGGAACTCCCCGAGGAGGACCCGGAAGTCAAAGCCGACACCGAGTTCGTCCAGACGCTCGCTCCCTATTTCGACGCGTACATCAACGATGCGTACTCCGCGGCCCACCGCTCGCACGCTTCTCTCGTCGGATTTGCTCTCGAACTGCCCGCCTACGCGGGACGCGTGATGCAGACCGAATACGAGGCGAACTCCTCGATTGCGACACGCGAGTTCGACGGCCAAGTCACGATGGTCGTCGGGGGGACGAAAGCGACCGACGTCATCAACGTGATGAACAACCTCGGCGACAAGGTCGACCAGTTCCTGCTCGGCGGCATCGCGGGCGAACTGTTCCTCCGCGCCGCCGGTCACGAGGTCGGCTTCGACCTCGACGGCATGGACTTCTTCGACGACCAGTGGGAGGCCAACCGCGACACCATCGAATCGCTGCTCGACGAACGCGGCGACCAAATCAAACTCGCCGTCGACCTCGCCTACGAGGATGACAACGACGAGCGCGCCGAAATCGCCGTTTCCGACATCGACGAGAAGGACCGCGCGTACCTCGACGTCGGCAGCGAGACGGTCGAGACGTACGACCCCATCATCCGCGATTCCGAGGCAGTCTTCGTGAAGGGCGCACTCGGTCTGTTCGAAGACGAGCGCTTTTCGGTCGGGACCGTCGGCGTCCTCCGCGCCATCTCCGAAACCGATTGCTTCTCCGTCGTCGGCGGCGGCGACACCTCCCGCGCCATCGAGATGTACGGCATGGACGAGGCCGACTTCGGTCACGTCTCCATCGCGGGCGGTGCCTACATCCGTGCCTTGACGGGTGCGCCGCTGGCGGGTGTGGAAGTGCTGAAGTAGGACCGAGCGGACTTACTCGGACGTTTTTCTGCGAAGACGCTGGCGGCCCCTTGAACGAGGAGGACGACGCCTGTGCTTCGGATAAAGACAGACCCACAGCCACCTCTCGAATCTGCGCGCGCCGAACGTCATGTGAGGTAGAGAATACGACCGGGTGATAAATATCACCCAATTTGATGACTGGGGTTACCAAATCAGAGTGCATGAAACTCGGCGTCGTCTCCGATACGCACGACAACCTCAACTACGTCGAAGCCGCCGTCTCGCACTTCGAAGCCGAAGCCGTGGACGTGGTCGTCCACTGTGGCGACATCGTCTCTCCATTCTCGGCGACTCCGTTCGATTCGGACTTCGACTTCCACGCGATTCGCGGCAACAACGACGGGGAGTGGAAACTTCGTAACGTGGTCGAGTCGTTCGGGACGTACCACGACGACTTCGCGCACCTGACGCTCGACGGCGAGGAGATAGCCGTCTACCACGGAACAGAAGCGAAACTGGTCGAGGCGCTTCTCGATTCGGGGAACTACGACTACGTGCTCCGCGGGCACACCCACGAGCGGGTCGTCGAAGACCGCGACGGCACGACACACATCAATCCCGGCGGTCTGCCCATTTCCGGTGCCGACGACTCGTTCCACGTCGCCGTCGTCGACCTCGGGACGGGTAGCGTGTCGTTCGAGCGACTCGGAGGCGACGCCTGAGAGCGGAAGAACGGACGGGTGGAAAACGAATCGAGTGGGAACGGTCGAACGAGGGTGAAAAGAGGTTGGTGAAGGAACCGAGAAACTGAACAGGCGATTCGCCGATTAGTCGTCGGCGAACTCCGCGCGCGCCTGCTCAGAGAACCCAGAAGGGTCGCCGGAGATGCCGACGCCGAGCGTGCGGTCCGTGAGTTCCATGCTGTCCCGTTTGTCTTCGGTGTCGAACATCGCGCGGATGGCGTCGATGTTCTCCGGAATCACGTCGGACTCCTGGTGGATGGCCTGGAACAGGTAGAGGTCGCGGCCGTTGACGCCGATGGATTCGCCCCAGACGCAGTTCTCCCACATGTCGCCGCGCGGGCGACCCGCGTCGAGTGCGAAGTCCTTGAGCTTCCCCGCGCCGTCGATGCCGAGGCCTTCCGGAATGACGTAGACGCGGTCCTCGCCTTCGAGCAGTTGGCGGACGTGTGCGCCGGTCACGTCGTCTTCGAGCGTGACGTTGAGCGCGTGCACGTGCATCAGCGTCGCCGGGACTTTCAGTCCGAGCGTATCGATTTCGAGGTCGGGGAAAATGGTCTTCACGTCGGGACCGTGGTGGGACGGAACTTTGATCGGGTTCGGGAGAATGTCGTTTATCGGTCCGCGAGAGTTCTGTCCCGGGTCGCCGCCACGACGAACGAGCGTCGCACGTACCTTATCGACGCCGTACTCCTCTTCGAGCGGCGCGATGATGCGCGAGAGACCGGTCGTGTTACACGAGACGACACGGACGTAGTCGGCGTCGCGGGCCGCATCGAAGTTCGACCGCGCGTTGAAGCTCACGTCCGCCACGTCGGAGTCCTCGCCACCCTGGAAGATAGCGGGTGTGTGGTGTGTTTCGTACAGTTCGCGGTTTTGCGCGCCGATACCGGACGGCGTACAGTCCACGATGACGTCCGCCTCGGCAACGAGTTCGTCCACTTCGCCAGCGATGTCGATGCCGGCTTCGGCGAACAATGGAGAGCGTTCCGGGATGGCGGCGTACATCGGGTACCCGCGTTCGACCGCGGTGTGTGCTTCGAAGTTGGGTTGCGTCTTGGCTACGCCGATGAGTTCCATATCGGGTTGCGCCTCGACTGCGTCTGCGACGCGCTTTCCGATCGTACCGTAGCCGTTGACACCCACTCGTATCATGAATGAAAAACAGCCATAGGCGACCATAGTTATTTCGATGGTTAATTGGTAGAAATTAACTCTAGAGCGAGTGAGTCGCTGGATTACCTCCAAAGCGAGTGAAGTCAAAAGCGGCGACGTAGCCCCGTCTATACGACGTGAAATCGAGCGGGGGTGTACAGATGGGAACGCCTAACCCGACGGGTGTCGCAAGGACCCACATGACAGCCGACGACTCCGACCTCCGCGCCGCCAGCGAGACGGCGGTCCATCAGTGTCTCGACTTACAAGCCGACGAATCGCTCCTCGTCGTCACCGACGACAAGCGCGAGCGTATCGGCGAAGCCCTCTATGAGGTCGCAAGCGAAGTGACAGACGACGCATCCATCATCCGCTACCAACCGGGGAACCAGCACGGCGAAGAGCCGCCCGAACCGGTCGCTGCCGCCATGGAATCCTGTGACGCCTTCCTCGCACCGACGACGAAGAGTCTGAGTCACACTCGCGCCCGCGGTAACGCGTGCGACGCGGGCGCTCGCGGGGCCACGCTGCCCGGCATCACCGAAGAGGTGTTCGTCACCGGTCTGGACGCCGACTACGACACCATTTACGACCACAGTAAAGCGATGCTGGAGGCCGTCGGCGACGCCGACGAGGTGCGCGTCACCACCGAGAAGGGAACGGATATCACGTTCGTCCGCGGCGACCGCGAGTGGCTTGCCGACACCGGCGCGATTGCTGAATCCGGTTCCTTTTCCAACCTCCCGGCGGGCGAAATCTTCCTCAGCCCCGAATCCGCGACCGGAACCTACGTGGTCGACGGAACGATGATGCCCCACGAACTCCTCGATGAGGGTCAGGACCTCCGTTTCGAGGTCGAAGACGGCTACGTCACCGAGATTTCGGACGACGACATCCGCGAGCAGGTCGAAGCCGCGGCCGAGGAAGTCGGCCGAGACGCCTACAACCTCGCCGAAATCGGTATCGGAACCAACGTCGGCGTGACCGACCTCGTCGGCTCCGTCCTCCTCGACGAGAAGGCCGCCGGAACGGTCCACATCGCCATCGGCGACGACGCGGGCATCGGCGGCGACACCGACGCGCCGCTCCACCTCGACGGCATCATCCGCGACCCGACGGTCTACGCCGACGGCGAGGAAATCGAACTGCCGCAGCCGTAGGTCGCGGACCGCCGCGCTGTTTCTGACTCACTCGACGAGACACCGACCACGGACCGAGAACGCGCAGGATTCGTAGCACCGCAATTCGTCGCGCCCTGCGAGGTAGACTGCCCCATCGACGACCGCGAGCGAAGACGCCATCCCGTGCTCCAACGCCGGTGCCCGCCCGCGGACCTCGCCGGTCGCCGCATCGAGCGCGTAGAGGTAATACGGCGGCGAGCCGTCGTCCGACGAGTCCTCACTCGGCGGTTCGGCGAGCGCGTAGACCGTCGTGCCCGCGACGACTGGTGTCCAACTGAACGAAACGTGCGGTTCCGGCCCGAACGACCAGGCGAGCTCTCCGGTGTCGAGTCTACGAGCCGTGAGCATGGCGTTTGTACAGTAGTAGACGAGATCGTCGGCGACGGCGACTCCTGAATCGGTTCGTCGGCCCACAGATTTTTGCCAGCGTATCTCGCGGGTGTTTCGGTCCACGGCAGCGATAGATTCAGTTTCGTCCTCGCGGAGCGGGACGAGCAGTGTGTCGCCCGAAACCGTTACAGGGCCGTCGACGGGGAGCGAGACCGCCCAGTCTTCGACCCCCGTTTCGAGGTCGAGTACGACCAGTCCGGAGTCACCGTCGAAAAACGGCACGTAGACCGTTCCGTCGGCGGCCGAGAGCGTCCACGGTATCCGGCGGTCGTCGAAGCCCGTCCGCCACACGATGTCGCCGGTTTCGGCGTCCACGGCGACGACCGCCGCCGGTGGAGTTCGCTCCCCGTAGGTTGCTGTCACGACCAGTCCGCCGGAGACGATAGGCGGTGCAGCGAGTGGATACGGTTCCCCTGTCGTCGGAACGGGATGCGTCCACAACAGTTCTCCGTCGGTCGAAAGCGCGTGAATCCCCTCAAAGGTCCGGGCGTAGATGCAGTCGTCGGGGACGGCATCGTCGAGCCCAGCTCGACGGGAAACCGGAACGCTGCGCGTTCGGGTGACGACGAGGGAGTCGTGATGATACGCGTGCTTATCGAAGTCGGTCGTCGAAACGGTCGTTTGCCACCGTTCCTCGCCGGTCGCCGCGTCGAACGCGGAGACGACAGTATCGTGTTGCGTGTCGCGCCCGCCGCGGGTGTGGAGATGATAGACTGTTTCGTCGGCGACGACTGGCGATGTCGGCGGGTAGCCCTCGAACACGTCGGCGCGCCACGAGACGTAGAGGTCCCCAGTCGGCCCGGTCGCCGGTGAGGTGCCGGTTTGGGCGTCGTCGTAGCCGCGTCGCGACCACGTTCCTTCGTAGGTGGGTCGGTCGTAGCTCACGCACCCGGCAGTGGATACGAGACCAGCGGCTCCGAGGGTTGCGAGAAACTGACGGCGGGTCGTGCTGGACACGGCAGAGAACTTGGTCGCGCGAGGTGAAAAGCGTCTCATCTCGGTTACCCGAGGAGACAGTGGCCGAACGCGCCAGCGGCGCAGTCTTCGAGGCAGACGAGTCCATGTCTGCTGTCGAGATACATCGCACCATCTACGATGGCAGGTGTTGAGAACCACGAATTTGTATCGGGCCACGGGACGAGATGACCGCGTTCTGACCCTGTTTCGGGGTCGAGGACGAGGATAATCCTCCCGTACCCTTTCCGCTCGCCAAGGAACCGGCTGGCGGCAATATAGAGGGAATCACCTGCGATGACCGGCGTCGAATCGGCATTGATTACGATATCTTCGCTGGGACCGCCAACCTGCCACAGTACCTCCCCGGTATCAGTTCGTCGGGCCGTGAGTTCGCCGACGTGTGAGTGATAGAATCGGTCGCCGTTCACGACGATTTCCGCTTCGAACACGTCGGCGTCGTTTTGCCACTGAATTTCGGTCGTGTCTCGTGCGAACGCGACAAGAGCGAACGTCCGGGGACCACGCCGAACCGGTGTGATGACTAGGTTCTCGGTGAGTGTCACAGACGATACCGGCGACACGCTGTACTGTCGAATCGTTTCTCCGGTCGAGATATCGAGTTCCAAAAGGCGGCTGTTTTCGGCGGACAACGGGGCGAAGAACGTATCTCCGTTTCGCGTCAGTTGCCAAAAGTGGTCGTTCATCCCGAACTCGCGTGACCACACCACGTCGCCGGATTCACGGTCGAGAGCGTAC
This sequence comes from Haloferax sp. s1, assembly GCF_058382125.1. Lineage (NCBI taxonomy): Archaea > Methanobacteriati > Methanobacteriota > Halobacteria > Halobacteriales > Haloferacaceae > Haloferax > Haloferax sp. s1. Next base: position 534 of record NZ_JBZRPK010000655.1, on the reverse strand, counting down.
AGTTGCTCCGGAACCGCTTTTCTCCACGTGCCATACGACCCCACGACGACGAGTTCGTCGGTGACGATGGGTGGTGTGCTGTCGGGGGCGAGGTGGCCCGTACCGAAATTTCGAAACGTCCAGAGGATTTCTCCATCCGTCGAGATGGCCTTGACACCGCCGTGAGTCTGAGCAAATAGTCGATCTCCATCGAGAACTGGCGGCCCCAGATGATAGAAGTAGTAATATTCGTCCGTTTCCCACAGTCGTGTCTCCCACCGCTTCTCCCCGTTCCCTGCGTCGAATTCGGCGAGCCACGTCCCGCCGGAGTGTTCGTGGTTAGCCGTACGTGAATCGAGGTGGTAGACGCTTCCGTCGGCAACAACAGACATCGTCGGAGAGGGCCCACCGCGTGTTTCACTGGACCACGCGATCTCTGTATTCCATCCCGGCCCGTCGGTGTCGGTAACGTAGGTGTTTGGCTCGCGCCGCCACCGCCCCTCGTGAGAGGGTCGGTCTACAGACACGCACCCGGCGGTCGATACAACACCGACC
>NZ_JBZRPK010000152.1:0-1452 GCF_058382125.1 Haloferax sp. s1 | reverse complement strand
CCGCCGGCGGTCAGCGGCGGGCAGGAAGCCCACGTGAGCATGAGCGGCCAGGGCGTGCTGCACGCACAGACCGTCATCGAGACCGTCTCGACTATCGCCGGCGTCGACCTCCTCTGTGCTTCGCAGGCCGCGGAGTTCCTCGATGACGACCTCGAACTCGGAACCGGTACCGGGTCCGTCCGCGACTCGGTTCGCTCGGTCGTCCCGCCGCTCGAAGAGGACAGACAACTCGACGGCGAACTTGAGACGGCAGGCGACCTCGTCCGATTCGGCGCGATTCGTGCGGCCGTAGACGAGGCACTCGACTAATCGGGCTTAGAGGCACTCCACGGGCACGATTTTCTTTTCTCTACTACTATCTCTTCGGCCTAACCTTACGAATTCGGCATCCTGTTATAGCGGGTTCCAAGCGGAAAATTAGGCCGAAAAACTCGCGATTTCGAACCCCCCGGAACGAGTACTGAGTGAGCTTCTGTAGGCCAACAAACGGTTGGTTCCAACGGAAAGGGGCTTCCAGAGACCTTGCCGTTCCCACGCAACTGTGCCATCGGGTTGGACTGCGACCATAGAACCCGTTCCCGGTTCGACACCGGATATAAAATCGATATCTGCGGCGGATTCCGCTCGGCGGAGTATTATTTGCCCACCAGCACCGATTATCGAACTTGCCGGTCTTCCTCCGGAGAGTTTCCATACCTTCGATCCGGTCTCCGGATCAACGCCATAGCAATTGCCGACATCACCGAGTGATGAGTCAGACGTATCGTGCGTGCGCACTGCAAGCGACTAAGGAGACTGTGTCCCACTCTGTCTACTTTGTAGCAGATCAAAAACCAGAAACAGATGGTATGGTTGACTCTCTTGCATATGCTTATGACTTCGGAGGTGGTCAGAAAGTGAATCCTTACATATATATATGTATCCTTCTGGAGAAAAATTGCCTGAACCATCTAATTTCGACGACTATAGCATTACTCAGGACGCTCAAACCAATTATAAATATAGACAGGCACTAAATAATATGAGTGAAGAAGAACTGGCGGAATATGGTGTTCGGAGGGTAAAAGATACCGACACTACCCTTCCGAAGTCTGTAAGTAGTCGATCAAGACTCCAAAACCAGCAGTATAGATACTTTAAAAGTTTCAACATGGATGTGGAATTTGGGGCAAACGGTGGGACCGTCGTCAACGCAGTCAATTCGCAGAAAAACTGAAACAACCTCAATTAAGGGTTTTTCAATCAAGAAATTTCCGCGTCTCCGGTCGACCGACACCGCTAGTTATGTTACTGAACGAGATATCTTACACCACCAATCAAAATAATCAAACCACAAAAGGTTATACTTGATCGACATGAATGTCAATTATGGATGGATTCTCTACTAGCGTCTCTGGGAGCCTGTCCAAGAAACATCGGCAGAATACCTCAAAGTCTACGAGCACTGTGTAC
>NZ_JBZRPK010000153.1:0-1455 GCF_058382125.1 Haloferax sp. s1 | reverse complement strand
GTGTTGATCCTGAGCAACTCGACAACGTCCACCGTACTGAAGACGGCCGCTGGGTCGCTACCATCGAACGAGAACGAAAACCATCCGAACGGCCCGACGAGCAGTTCGGTGATCTCCCGATCAACCTCGGTAACGACAAACGCGTCGAAGACTATCTTCGCGCTGGAGCCGCCACCTACGACGATTTCGTCAAGGGTGCTGTTGATTTTAATTCGAAGTACAATCCGCTGTTCATTTACAATCGGAAAGTAACCGAGGCCGTCACATCACACGCACCGGATTGGTACAGCAACCACACTACTAATCCCACAACCGGACGAGCACGTGGCGAAGAATTTGTTCGTGGCGCTCTCTCCGGTGCTGGACAGATTCTGAACGTTCCTTCGGTTGTCCTCGGACTCAAAGAAACCGGTGAATTCATCGGCTACACTGGCGCTGAAACCGTGAAAGGAAATGGTGGAAAAGTCATTGACGATAGCGTATCTGCCACCGAGCAGGCAGGAGGGGGGCTTGTTAAGTCATTCAAAAAGAGATCTGGAAATTCGGTTGGGGGAGTTGTGGGTTCACTCGTTGGGTCTGCCGGTGCAATGGGTACGGCGGCAAGGTACTCAGGACGTGCAGGCCGTGTTGCTCGGTATGCTATCCAACCTGGTGAGGAAATACTCAGCGACACCGCGACTGCAGTGCTCTCTCGGTCTTCACGTGGACAGCGCGTTCTCAACAAACTTCCAGGTGGTCGTCTCGATAACGAGGAACTCGCTTACGCCGCCTACAAGCGCGGTGTGAAGCCCAAGGCCTCGAAGCTTTCGCGGCGTATCCGACGCACCAAGTACGACTTTGTCGATAAGTTCGCACGCCAAGAGGCCTCAAAAATCAACGAGTTCGTCAAAGGTGCCGGACGCGGGCAACTCGAACTGTCGGGACCTCGCGGACGGGATACTGTCGCTGCCGACGATACTCCCGGTCGCATGTCCCCGGAACTTGACCCTGCTGATGCTGCCGAGCAGAACCTTGGGCAGACGCAATACGAACTTGAACGGTTCGCTGAACAGGAGCAAGCTGCCCGTCGCGAACAGCTAGAAGACGTCGGTCCCGAGGTACGCCCTGACTCCGAACTGTCCAAACGTACTCGCGCCGCCCAGTCGGACAAGTACACTGTTGATCAGGACGTCCTCGAAGAAGAGATTCGTCGCCAGCGTAGGGCGCTCGAACGCGGTCTTCGTGAACCTCGGCGTCGCCGACGCCGTACTCAACGTGACCCTAGCGATCTCGGGGAACCGTGGGACATCAGCGAGATCGAACACCGACGCAAGCAGGCGATGGAGCCCAGCGTCAAAGCCGAAGCAGAATCTATCGAGCGACAGGCGACTGGCGCGGAGGTTGATGCGTTCGACCCCGTTGCGCGAGAACGCGAGCGCCTTGACGTTGCAAGCCGACCAACCGCTGAGCCACGCC
>NZ_JBZRPK010000154.1:0-1465 GCF_058382125.1 Haloferax sp. s1 | reverse complement strand
CCCGAAGCCGTCATGAAGTACGACGCGCCGGAGAAGCTTTCCAACGAGGACCCCCTCGAGCTCGCCGTCGACGTGCTCATCCCCGCGGCCATCGGCAACGTGCTGACCGCCGAAAACGCCGACGACGTGCAGGCGAATCTCATCGTCGAGGGTGCCAACGGTCCGACGACCTCCGCAGCGGGCGAAATCTTCGAAGAACGCGACATTCCGGTCGTCCCCGACATCCTCGCCAACGCCGGCGGTGTCACCGTGAGCTACTTCGAGTGGCTGCAGGACCTCAACCACCGCTCGTGGTCGCTCGACCGCGTCCACGAGGAACTGGAGACCGAGATGCTCAGCGCGTGGGACGCCGTCCGCGAGCAGGTCGAAGAGTACGACGTGACGTGGCGCGACGCCGCGTACATGGTCGCGCTCAAGCGCGTTGCGGCCGCCCACGAGCACCGCGGCCTCTGGCCCTGAAACGGCCGTTGACGCCGTAACCGACGGCGAATCAACTCCCCGCTGACGAATCGTTTTTGTTCAGACAACTGAACGGTATCATTCTTGGCAGCGCCGAACGATACTCCACTCACTATGCCACGACGAAGCGTCCTGTTTTCACCTGGCGACCGACCAGAACTGATGCGAAAAGCACCCGAAGCGGGGGCGGACGTGCTGGTGTTCGACCTCGAAGACGCCGTTGCTCCCGAGCGAAAAGACGAGGCGCGAGAAGCTGTCACCGACGTCCTCTCGGACCCCGACTTCGACCCCGACGCCGAAGTGACGGTTCGAGTGAATCCGGGTGAGACCGGTCTCGACGATATTGCCGCCGTGTGCGACCGCCACCCGCCGGACGCGCTTGTCGTCCCAAAAGCGACGAGCTCGAAGGACGTGACACGCGTCGCCAGCGCTGCCCGGGAAGTCGGTGCCGACTGTCCTGTCATCGCCATCATCGAGAGCGCTGCGGGCGTCCTCGCCGCCCCCGACGTGGCCGCTGCCGCCGACACTACCGCCGTCATCTTCGGGGCGGAAGACTTCGCGGCCGACGTAGATGCGACCCGTACCGACGCCGGAACAGAGGTTCTCTACGCCCGCGAGCGCGTCGTCGTCGCGGCCGCCACCGCAGAGGTCGACGCCATCGACACGCTCCACGTCGATTATCAGGACGATGCGGGACTCCGTGAAGCGGCCCAATTCGGCCGGGAACTAGGTTACGACGGGAAGCTGGCGATTCACCCCGCACAGGTCCCCATCATCAACGAAGCGTTCTCACCCGACTCCGAGGACGTGGGATGGGCGAAGAAGGTCCTTCGCGCCCGGGACGAGGCGGCGGCCGACGGTCGCGGCGTCTTCGGCGTCGACGGCGAGATGATAGACGCACCGCTGGTCAAGCAAGCCGAAAATATCCTCGACCGCGCCGACGAATCGTACTAACTCGCCGCCCGGCGTTTAATGACACCTATTACCAATGGGCACAGATATTATC
>NZ_JBZRPK010000155.1:0-1474 GCF_058382125.1 Haloferax sp. s1 | reverse complement strand
ACGAGACCGGCAGCCCCCACATCGCCTTCCTCTGGGGCTTTTCTGTCTCCGTCGGCGGTCTCCTCGGGTTGGCCCTCTATCTGAATCTCGGCGGGGGCGGTTACGGGACCCATCGGAGCGACGCCGACACTCGGTCGCGCGCCCCCATTGAGAAGGCACCCAGCCGAAACGAACTCGTTTCCTGTCCGAACTGCCACGCGCGGGAGGAAGCCGACCGCGACACCTGTCGCTTCTGCGACGAACCGCTGGACGCGTCGTAGTCTCCGGCCTCCGACGAACTGCTCGTTTTCCGGGGGACGGGTCACGACGAGTCGGCCGCCTCTCGCTTGTCCGTTTCTCCCTCATCTGCTTGTCGCTCGTCCGTTTCTCGCTCGCCCGTTTCTCCCTCATCTGCTTGTCGCTCGTCCGTTTCTCGCTCGCCCGTTTCTCGCTCGTCCGCCGCAACCAACCCCTCGACACGCGTCTTCAGTCCTTCGTTCATCGCGACGAACCCGGCTCTCGTCTCGTCGCCCATGAACCACATGAAGGGGCCGGAAAGTAGTCCCGAAAACGTCTCTGTGTGTTCGAACCGAGTTCGTTCGCCGCCGCCGAGTGGTTCGAGACGGAAGCGATGTTCACCGTCGAACAACCCCGGAACGATGAGGTGTCCGACCCACACGAGTTCACGGTGCTTCTCGCACCGCGTCACGTCGGGTTCGAAGACGGATTCACGCCCACCCGGCGGCATCAGATGAACGGTGAGTGTCGCGCCCTCGTTCGGCCGCCCGGCAATGCGCATGAATGGGTTCCACTCGGGGTAGTGGTCGAAGTCGACGAGTACCTCCCACACCCGCTCCGGCGGGGCGTCTATCTCGATGCTCGTCGTGAGCTCGTACGACATATGTGATATTTCGCGCCCCAACACCGTGAATTTCGCGCGGAACGTTCATTGCGGGTGAGGAGAGACACGGGGGTATGGCAACCCTCCTTCTCGTCCGGCACGGCGAGACGACGTGGAACCGCGCGGGGCGTGTACAGGGGTGGGCCCCTGTCTCGCTCACCGAGCGCGGCCAATCGCAGGCCAGCGCTCTCGCACGCCACGTCGCAGACTCCTACGAGATTGACCGACTCATCTCGTCGGATATCGAACGCGCCCAGGAAACCGCCCGTCCGATTGCCCGCGAACTCGACATTGAACCCGTCCTCGACCCATCGTGGCGCGAACGAGACGTTGGTTCGTTTCAAGGGCTCGAATTCGACGAGCTGACGGCCCGATACCCGCAGTACTCGCTTTCGGCGGTCGGCTCTCCTGCGGCGCGCGAGCGGCCGCCGAGCGGCGAGCGCCTCGTCCAAGTTCGTCTGCGCGTCCTCCACGCCCACGAGGGGCTTGCAGACCCGCTTTCGGCCGTCGGAACGGTGGTCGCCGTCACACCCGGCCCGCCGCCTCCGCCCTCCCTCGGCGAGATGAAAAGGCCCGATATCGTCGGGGCGACGC
>NZ_JBZRPK010000156.1:0-1483 GCF_058382125.1 Haloferax sp. s1 | reverse complement strand
TGAAACCGGCGCTCGAAGACGGGAAGGCCATGCACGCAGATAACGGCGAGAGCACCCGGTCCCCCCGAGCGAACTACTACTCCCCCGTCCCCCCGAAGATCTACCTGACGACCGAGTACGCCGCGCCTATCTGGGCCAGCGGGACGCTGGAAGTCGCCGTCGAGGGGAACCGCCGCGACATCGGCATCACGCGCGCCCACCTCGAAGAGGACCCGGGTAGCCTCCAACACAAAGGTGGCAGCATCGACACCGCGGACTACACGCTCGTCAACTACAACCGCGCGGGGACACCGCTCGTCGAAATCGTCACCGAACCGGACTTCCGCAGCCCGCAGGAGACGCGCGCGTTCCTCGCCAAACTCGAAGAAGTGCTCGAATATCTGGGCGTCTTCGATGCGACCCGTGACGGGTCACTCCGCATCGACGCCAACATCTCACTCGTCCCCGCCGACGAGGTCAACGGCGACGGCTCTATCTCCGACGAGGCACTCGAAGCGGCGAACCGCACCGAGGTCAAGAACATCTCCAGCCACAAAGGTGCAGAAAAGGCGCTGGCCTACGAGGTCACCCGCCAGAAGAACGCCATCAAGCGCGGCCGCGCCGTCGAACAGGAGACGCGGCACTGGGACGAATCCCGCGGCATCACCGTCTCGATGCGCTCGAAGGAAGAAGAAAAGGACTACCGCTACTTCCGCGAGGCCGACCTCCCGCCGCTCCAAGTCGCCCACTGGAAAGCGGAGATTCCGATTCCGGAACTCCCCGACGCCCGCCGCGAGCGCTTCCAGACCGAGTACGGCATCGACGAGGAGTCCGCGTCGAAGCTCACGTCGACCAAGGAAGTCGCGGACTTCTTCGAAGACGTCGCCGCCGAGTTCGACGCCGACCTCGCCGCGACGTGGGTCGCCGACAACTTGCTCGGCGAACTCAACTACCGCGACATGCTCATTACGGACGTGTCGGACCGCCTCGACGAGTTCACGCGTCTCGTCGAACTCGTCGCTGCCGACGAGGTGACGACGAAGAACGCAGAAGAAATCGTCCTCCGGGAGATGCTCGACGAGGGGAAAGACCCGGATACCATCGTCGAGGAAGAAGGACTCGGCAAGGCCGACGACGACGAGATCGGCGGCTTCGTCACCGAAGCAATCGAGGAGAACCCCGACGCTGTCTCCGACTACCACGACGGCGAAGGCGGCGCGCTGAACTTCCTCGTCGGACAGGTCATGCAGAAGTCCCAGGGGAGCGCCGACCCCGGAACCGTAAACCAGCTGCTCCGCGAGCAACTCGACGAATAACGCGACGGCCTGCGCTGGCGACGCGCGTCACCCGCGCAGTTTGATTCCGACTCGTATTCGAACGACCTACGCCGTCTTCTGCCGCACGTACTGTTCGAACCGAACGAAACTCGGCGACCCGCAAGCGGCGCACTCCTCGGGGGCGCTGAAGTGGTACGTACCATTGTTGTTCGTCACGTTTCCAGCGT
>NZ_JBZRPK010000157.1:0-1486 GCF_058382125.1 Haloferax sp. s1 | reverse complement strand
GAGGAGGTCCGGGGTTCGGTTTCGAAGGCGCGGACTTCGTAGTCGTCGGCGCGGTAGGCGACGTTTCCGGGTTGCGTTTCGTGGACCGGGACGTGGAAGCCGGGCTGGTAGCCGCCGGCGTGGACGAGCTTTTCGAGGTGTCGTTTGCTGCCCGGCGGGCCGTGAATGGCGAGCGCGTCGTCGCGCTCGTTGAAATCGAGGGTCTGAATCAGGCCGGGGATGCCGAGGATGTGGTCGCCGTGGAGGTGCGTGACAAAGAGGTGGCTGATGCCGAATCCGGTCCCGAACCGCATCATCTGGCGTTGGGTGCCCTCCCCGCAATCGAACAACAGGCGCTCGCCGTCGCGGTTCACGAGGAACGCGCTCGGCGCACGCGCCGTGGTGGGAACGGCCCCGCCGGTCCCGAGGAAGGTCGCGCGCATGGACATGCCCCACAATCGACGCGGCGGGACTAAACGTGCGTCGAATCCGTCGCGGCCGCGGTCGCTTTCCCACGGCGGTCGCTTTCCAACGGCGGGCGGTGACCACGACGCGGACCGACCGATTCTTACCCGACCGTCTGCTACGGCAGTCCAATGGACGCGCCGCTGTGGACCGAGACGCACGCGCCGACACTCGACGACCTCCCACAGCCGGAGGTCCGCGAACGTCTTCGACGCGCCGTGGACGAACCGATGAACCTCGTCGTGCAGGGACCGCCGGGCGTCGGCAAGACCGCCGCCGTCCGCGCACTCGCGCAGGAAGCGCACGCCGACCCCGAAAACGACCTCATCGAACTCAACGTCGCGGACTTCTTCAACCGGACGAAAAAGCAGATTCGTGCCGACCCGCGCTTCGAGCAGTTCCTCGACGGTCGCAGCCGAATGGCGAAACGCGACATGATAAACCGCGTGCTCAAGGAATCGGCGAGTTACGCCCCGATGTCCGGGGAGTACAAGACAATCGTCCTCGACAACGCCGAAGCCATCCGCGAGGACTTCCAGCAGGCGCTTCGCCGCGTGATGGAACAGCACCACCGGACCACGCAGTTCGTCATCACCACGCGTCAGCCTTCGAAGCTCATCCCGCCGATTCGCTCGCGGTGTTTCCCCATCCCAATGCCCGCGCCGGACGACGAGACGCTCGAATCGCTCCTCGCCGATATTCTCGATGCCGAGGGCGTCGATTACGACGACAGCGGCCTGCAGTTCCTCACCGACGCCTCGAACGGCAACGTCCGGAAGGCAATCCTCTCGGCCCAGCGGACGGCGACTGAGGCCGACGAGGTGACGATGTCTACGGTCCACGCCGCCCTCGGCGATGTGGGCTTCGACGACGACCTGAAGACGCTCCTCATTCAGGCGCGCGACGGCGACATCAAAGACGCCCGCAAGACGGTCACGACGCTGCTCGACGACGAGGGCTACGAAGGACAGGAACTCCGCCGAGAAATCCTCCCCGTCGCCGACGCGACCCCCGCGCGACTCGCCGCCAGCGCACTCGCCCG
>NZ_JBZRPK010000158.1:0-1502 GCF_058382125.1 Haloferax sp. s1 | reverse complement strand
TAGGAATGTCACGGGTGGGATTGTCGGCAGCGTCAGATGTGTGTAGAGGACATGTCCCGCGGTGTTCCCTGACATGCCAATGTGGTGTCCCCCCGTCGCGTAGGGCTTCGAAAACATCGTCTCCCCCGCCGGCGACGGTGTGTACAAGATTAGCACGATGCTCACCGCCGTCATCGACGAAGACCGCATTCCCGGTCTCTATTGGACGGTCAACCTAGCCGCTGTCATTGCTACCATCGGCGGAATATCGACGACGCTCGGCTTCAGTGCACAGACGATGGCAGCGATTCTCGGACGAGTGTTCAACCTCGAAGCAACAGTTCTGACGTACGCGGTCTTCGCGCTTATCGGCGTCGTCTTTCTCGGTGACGTCTGGCTCGGGCTCAGAAAAGGAATCCGTAATGCCGCCCGTGTGACGATGTTACTGATCGGTCTCTCGATGGCTTTGCTCGTCGTGGTCGGTCCGACTGTCTTCATGTTCGAACTCGGCCTCGATGCGACAGGTGTCTGGCTCAGCGAGATGTTCCGGCTGACGCTCTATACGGCACCGACATCCGCGGGTAATTGGGCGGCAAACTGGACCGGATTCTGGTGGGCGTGGTGGGCCGCGTGGAGTATCTTCGTCGGCAGTTTCGTTGCCCGTGTCTCGAAGGGCCGGACCATCCGCGAAATGTTCGTCGTACTTGTCGTGGTGCCGACGTTCCTTACGTGGATTCAACATTTACTCATCGGTGGGTGGGTACTTGCGCCGGGGTACCAGCAACCAGTCGCTGACATCATGGCCGCTGCTGGCAAGCCTGCAGCAATCGCGAAGGCCCTGCAAATCACCTCCTTCGGGACGGTACTGGCGGTCTTGTTCGTACTCGTCATCGCAGGATACATCATCACCTCGCTCGACTCGGCGGTGTTCATGATCTCCGCGATTACGCTTGGCGACGAAAATCCGAACCCTCGAAACCGCGCGTGGTGGGGGGCATTACTGGCCTTCTTCGGAATGATGTCGCTCGAACTCAAAGAGTTCAGTTCCATCCAGTCGCTTTCGGTCACAATGGCGCTTCCGTTCTCACTACTCCTGCTCGTCATCCTATACGGGAGTTACGTCGTCGCGAAAGGATATGTACAGAATACCAGTGAGATCGACGTAGAGAGCGAGACGCTCCTCACTCGGCAGTCTGATTCGAGCACACCGAGCGACGACTGAGTGAGCATTCTAGGAACGGAATAGACTTCTACAGGTGGAGCAGGCCGAGTGTCTCGGGGTCGTTCGAAAGACCTTCGTCTTTCGTGATGACGAGACCCCTTTGGCGTCTCGAACCACTTGACCCCGAGGCGGTTCACTAACGGCCCCCCTTCGAATCGGTTCGTTCGAAAGGGCCACGGGTGTCAGCGGTCACTACGGTCTGGTGATTACCCTGTCCGACACCACCAGCAGGGAGGCACGCACCTCTATATTCTCTCACTATGGGAACATAACCAGATGTGGATTATAAATAATGTTTGAT
>NZ_JBZRPK010000159.1:0-1504 GCF_058382125.1 Haloferax sp. s1 | reverse complement strand
TGGCGCTTCGATCGCCACCCGAATACACACTCCCCCGAGATCCATTTCCACCCGCCGCCCGAGGCCACGACGACGGACGCCGAACCGTCCTGTATCGACGTGACCGAGGTGTCACTCGTGACGCGTGCCGTCCATGCAATGTGGCGAACAGCGTACGAGGATGATGCACTGGATCGGCTGAATAGTGCGTCAAACCCACCATAAGGATGGATGTAACCGAGGACGCAGTCTGGGACATCTGCACGGACGCAGTCTTCGAACGCGGCGAACGATACCGTGAGGAGGGCCGTATCCACGGGATTCACCGCATCGACACCACTGTAACCGCAGTCGTGAGCGGCAGCCGTCAGTACGATGTCCGTGTTGACCTCGCCACCAACGGGTTTGCCCCGTGGTGCGACTGTCCGTACGACGGGCCGGGAGCATGCAAGCACGTCGTCGCCGTGTTGCTTCGGTGTGTCGACGACCCACCTGCAGACGAAGGCGATCGACTCGACGCCACACTTGACGGTGCCGACGCCGACCAACTCCGCACGTTCCTGCGTGACGAACTCGCGACCAATACGGATCTCCGTGATCGGTTTCTCGCCCGCGTTGGCGAGCCGACGAGCCAGTCGGTCGACCAGCATCGCACCGCGATCGACCGGCGGTTCGAAGAAACGAACCCTGAGTCCCCCATCGTCTTCGAGCCCATCGACTTCACGCAGTGGTTCGATCTCGCGAGCGAGTACCGCGAGCAGGAGCGGGACGCGTCGGCGGCGACCGTCTACCGGGCACTCGTTGAGTCGCTCGACGACAACATGGAGCGCGTCGACGGCGCGTACGACCACTTCTCGCGTGCGTTCAGTCGGGCACTCGACGGGTATGTCGACTGTGTCACGACCGCAGAACGGGACGCTGATGCAATCACTGACGCCGTCGCATTCCTCGACGAGCGGGCGACATCGGGAACGCCGCTCCTCGCGGAACATTTCGAGAAGGCCGCGGTCGAGCTTCGAGAGAAGCTGGGCGAGCAGTCCGACGAATAGCTGTGTCGCCCTATGACGCCCGCAGGTTCGACGACCGCGAAAATTAGTTTGTGTCGCGGTCAGCCACATCGATCATCTGTTCGCGGGGGGCTTCGACATCCGAGTAGAGCGCCAACGCGTGCTTGATGAGTCGGCGGTCTTCCTGGTACTCCTCCCAACGTCCAATAACGTCGCGGCGTTCGCGAAGCTCGCCACTTGCGAGGTCGCCGTCGGCGAGCGACTGTTCGAAATCCTCCCATGTCTCGACGTCGTAGGTCGCCTGCCACTCCTCGATCTCCTCGGCTATCGCGACCAATTCGTTCCGCAACTCCTCGCGCGTGTTCTCCTCGATGAGCGTGCAGATTTCCTCGAAGAGCAGTCGCGTGTAGTCCGGCTGGTAGCGCATCGTCTCGCCGGCCTCGACGCGGCGCAGCTGGCCCTGGTCGACGAGCGCCTGGTGCTCCTCGTTGGTCGTGCTCCAGGCGGCGCGGCCTGCT
>NZ_JBZRPK010000160.1:0-1506 GCF_058382125.1 Haloferax sp. s1 | reverse complement strand
CCCCCCTTCCCGCCCGCGCCAACCGGGTCCCCCCCCGGGGTCCCCGCCGGTTCTCCGACCTCGCGGGGGAGGTAGACGTTGTCTCCCCCCTCGGGGCGGGTAACCCGGCCTCCTCGGCGCCGTGGGCCGCTCGAACCGCCGCTATCGACTCGCTCGAACGCGGGAAGACCTCGTACACCTCGAACCGCGGCATGCGCGAACTCCGGGAGGCGATTTCGGAGCGCGTCACCCGCTACGGACAGGAGTACGACCCCGAAAACGAGATTATCGTCACAACCGGTGCCAGCGAAGCCGTCGACCTCGCGTTTAGAGCCTTCGTCGATGCTGGCGACGTGGTTGCCATCCCGCAACCGTCGTACATTTCGTACACGCCGGGGGCCATCTTCGCCGGCGGCGAGCCGCTGCCAGTGCCGACTCACGCCGAAGACGAGTTCAAACTCACGCCGGAGGCACTCGAAGCGGCGGGTGCCGACGAAGCTGACGTGCTGGTGCTTTGCTACCCGAACAACCCGACCGGCGCGGTAATGACCGACGAGGAACTCGCCGATGTGGCGGACTTCGTCAGGGAACACGACCTGCTCGTCCTCTCGGACGAGATATACGCCGACCTTCGGTACGAAGACGACCACGCCTCAATCGCAACCCATCCTGGAATGCGCGAGCGAACCATCGTGTTCAACGGGTTCTCGAAGGCGTACGCGATGACCGGCCTACGTCTCGGCTACGCGATGGGACCGCCGGAAGCCATCGACGCGATGAACAAGGTCCACCAGTACGCGATGCTCTCGGCACCGACGACTGCGCAGTACGCGGCGCTCGAAGCCCTGCGGTCGTGTGACGATGCCGTCGAGGAGATGCGCACGGAGTACGACCGTCGCCGACGGTTCGTCCTCGCTCGCTTCGACGAGATGGGACTCGACTGCTTCGAGGCGAAGGGGGCGTTCTACGTCTTCCCCGAAGCGCCCGATGGCGACGACGAAGCATTCGCGGAAGGACTCCTCGAAGAGCAGAACGTCGCGCTCGTCCCAGGGAGCGTCTTCGGAGCGGGCGGCGAAGGCCACCTCCGCGTCTCGTACGCGACAAGTATGCGAGAGCTTCGCGAGGCGATGAACCGAATCGAAGCGTACGTCACCGAGTAGTTCGGCGACTCGTACGACTCGGGCTATCGCCCTGAGTCTTCACCGAACATCCCCTCGAAACGTATTTTCCCCACCGGAGGTTGCACTGATTACCGTTTGTTACTTACCCATGCGTGAGAAAGACTAACACACATGGGGCACAGATATTGAGTTATGTACGACAACATTCTCCTCCCAGTTGATGGGAGTCCGGCCGCCGAGCAGGCCATCCCACACGTGTTTGGACTCGCAGAGCAGTACGACGCGACAGTTCACGTGTTGTTCGTCGTGAACACCAACCGGGATAACGTCGGCATCGTTGGGGGTACCGTCCTCGAGGCTCTCGAACAGGAAGGTCAGCAAGTCGTTGATGAAGTCGTCTCACGGG
>NZ_JBZRPK010000161.1:0-1507 GCF_058382125.1 Haloferax sp. s1 | reverse complement strand
CCGGCGAAGGGTGAACGCGGCACCGTCATCACGTTTCCGAACAGTGTTCCCGGCTATGTCGCAGCATTCATGATCATCGTCCTCCTCGGAAACAGCGGTGTCCTCACGAACCTCTTTGCGGTGTTTTCGGGGAGAGCCCCGACGTCGCTCGCCGTCGCGACGAGTGTGTTCGGACTGTACGTCGCGTACCTCTATTCGATGGTTCCCCGCTCGCTCCTGTTACTTCGAGGGACGTACGCGGAGATCAACACGGACGCCGAAGCGGCCGCTCGGTCACTGGGTGCGACCCCGTGGCAGACGTTTCGATACGTTACGTTCCCACAGATTCGTTCGGGTGTCGTCGGTGCCGGTATCCTTACGTTCCGCACCGCACTCGCCATCTTCGGAACGGTGCTGATTCTGAAGGCAATCTCGCCACCAGTTTGGACGCTCCAAATCAATCGCGAACTCGCAAACGGCTTCGATATCCAGATGGCGTCGGCGATGGCGACCGTCTGGTTCGTCTTCGTCTTTGCGGCGACGTTCCTCGGGCTTCGACTCACCGACGCGGAGGTGTCGATATGACGATGCGTCCACGGTCACCGACGGCCCACCCCGGACGAATCCTCGTTACCGGGGTCCTCGTAGGGACTATCATCCTACTCGTGCTCCCAATCGTCCTCACCTTCGTCAGTTCGTTCGCCCGCGAGTGGACCGGTGTTCTCCCGACGGGATTCGTCACACTCAGCCACTGGAAGTACGTACTCGGAATCGGCGGCGGCGTCCAAGACGCGGCCGACACGTCCATCGGCGCTTCTCTGGGTTTCTCGCTCCTGTTGGCGCTCGGTGGTGTTCTCATCAACCTCGTCGTCGGGATTCCAATTGCTTATGCGGTCGCCCGCTACGAATTCTGGGGCCGTAACTGGACGAGTACCTTCGCGGTCCTGCCGCTCGCACCCGGGATTATCCTCGGTGTTGCCTTCCTCCGAGCGTACCCCGAACTGTCCGCGACGAACTTCGGACTCATCGTCGGCTACTCGCTTCTGAAAGCACCGTACATGGTGATGGCGGTACTCGGTAGCTTCGAGTCGATGCCGTTACGGCAACTCGAAGAGAGCGCCCGGTCACTCGGCGCTTCGTGGACTCGCACGTTCTTGACCGTCATCATCCCGAACGCCAAGACGGGTATTATCTCCGGCTCGATAGTCTGTTGGACGCTCGCGGCGGCCGAATTCAACTTCTCGTACATCGTCTTCTCCCGGGGAACACCACCGCTCGCACTGTTCTTGAAGGGCCACATCTCGAACAGTTCGTTCCTCACGACGGCAGCGGCCCTCTCCGTGTTCTTCCTGCTGGTCGCCGGCGTTACCGTGTTGTTGCAAATACTCGGTGGTCATCGCCCACTCAACCGAATCTGACCATGGCACGAATCACACTCGACGGAGTCACCAAACGGTTCGACGAATCGGTCGCGGTCGACGGTCTCGACCTAGAGATTGCCGACGGTGAAACACTCGGTGTCGTCGGC
>NZ_JBZRPK010000656.1:0-12284 GCF_058382125.1 Haloferax sp. s1 | reverse complement strand
GCGGCAACAACATCAGTTGGTGGCTGTGGCTCTCGAGGTGCGTCGGAATCGGCGAGTGCTTTGAGTGCGCGGCCGACGGCGACGGGGTCAGTCATACGTCGCCGTGGTCCCGTACTCGGATTTAAAGCTTCAGCGTGTAGAGTCGTTTCCGCGCGTCCGAAAACGAGAACCGAGAGTCGACAGCGCCTTCGTCTTCGAGACGTGAGAGGGCGTACCGAACGGTCCGCGGTGGGAGAAGCGACTCTTCGGCGATTTGGCTCTGGGTGAGCGTATCCTCGTAATCGAGTATCTTCGCGACTAATTTCGCGCTCGGGGGCATGTCTCGAACCGTCTCCCACCGGTCGTCAGACTGGGGTTCGGACTTGCGTTCGACTGCTTCGGTGGTGCTCATCGTACCAGACACCATGGAATGCTATTAGATAATATTTACTATCCGAATTTATTACTGGTAGGAATTTATGTGACGCACGTCAGACTCGCCATCCCCCGTGGAGACGCTTCATAGGCGGTGAATCCCTCACACACCCGAAGCCTCTTATGAACCTACACCCTATCCCGGATGATGACCGACACTGTGGACGACGTCGACCTTCCATATGATAAGGATTCGGCGTCGCAGCAGGAGAAGATTACCGCCCTTCAAGAGCGGCTCGAAGTTCTCGAAACACAAAACGAGGAGATGCGCGACAAACTCCTCGACACGAACGCCGAGAACAACAAGTATCAGCAGAAGCTTGAGCGGCTTACCCACGAAAACAAGAAGCTCAAGCAGTCGCCGCTTTTCGTTGCGACGGTTCAGGAAATCACCGACGAGGGGGTCATCATCAAGCAACACGGTAACAACCAAGAGGCCCTCACCGAGGTGACAGACGAGATGCGCGAGGAGTTAGAACCCGACGCGCGTGTCGCCGTGAACAACTCGCTTTCTATCGTGAAGCGACTCGACAAGGAGACCGACGTCCGGGCACGTGTCATGCAGGTCGAACACAGCCCCGAGGTCACCTACGAGGATATCGGCGGACTCGAAGAACAGATGCAAGAGGTCCGAGAGACCGTCGAGATGCCGCTCGACCGTCCCGAGATGTTCGAGAAGGTGGGTATCGACCCACCGTCCGGCGTGCTTCTCTACGGCCCGCCGGGGACCGGGAAGACGATGCTCGCGAAGGCCGTCGCCAACCAGACGAACGCTTCGTTCATCAAGATGGCTGGCTCCGAACTGGTGCACAAGTTCATCGGTGAGGGCGCGAAACTCGTCCGCGACCTGTTCGAGGTCGCCCGCGAGAACGAACCCGCCGTCATCTTCATCGACGAAATCGACGCCATCGCGTCCAAACGGACCGACTCGAAGACCTCCGGCGACGCCGAGGTCCAGCGGACCATGATGCAACTGCTCGCCGAGATGGACGGCTTCGACGAACGCGGGAACATCCGCATTATCGCGGCGACCAACCGCTTCGACATGCTCGACCCCGCTATCCTTCGTCCCGGCCGGTTCGACCGCCTCATCGAGGTGCCCAAGCCGAACGCGGACGGCCGCGAAATCATCTTCAAGATTCACACGCGGAAGATGAACGTCTCCGACGACGTGGACTTCGTGGAACTCGCCGAGATGGCCGAAAACGCCTCCGGTGCCGACATCAAGGCAATCTGTACGGAAGCCGGGATGTTCGCCATCCGCGACGACCGCACGGAGATTTACATGCAGGACTTCCTCGACGCTTGGGAGAAGATTCAGCAGGAAGCAGCGGACGAGACGGACATCTCACGCGCCTTCGCATAACGCGAGCAGTTCCGCTTTCGTCGTCGATTCGACCCCCAATTTCGTTTTTTAACCGACTTGAATCGCGAGTGACGACGCGTGAAATTCGGCTGGACTACGCGGAGAACGCGAGATACGGCAGGACGAACAACACGACGAACATTGCCACGAGGATGAGACCGTAGCTGACGAGCGTCGCGGCCGCGGTCAACCACGCTTCACGCCGACCGGGGAGTTCGAGCACAGACATGCTCGTTCGCTCGCAGTCGTGGATGATAAATCGTTGGTCTTCTACACAATGGGTTTCGGAGTAGCACCGAATCGTCGGCCGTAACCCGAACGACTGAAACCGACTGGGTCGAACCCGGAGGTATGGGCACGCCACTCGACACTCGTGAGGCGCAAGCCGAGGAGGTCCTCGACCGTCTGTACGAGGAGTATCCCGATACGACCATCTCACTAAACTACTCGAACCGACTCGAACTCCTCATCGCCGTAATGCTCTCCGCGCAGTGCACCGACGAGCGCGTCAACAAGGTTACAGCGGAGTTGTTCGAGAAGTACGATGACGCCGAAGACTACGCGAACGCCGAACAAGAGGCGTTGGCCGAGGATATCAACTCCATCACCTACTACAACAACAAGGCGAAGTACATTCGAAGCGCGTGTTCCGATATTATCGAGAAACACGACGGCGAGGTGCCGGACACCATGTCCGAACTCACCGATCTCGCCGGTGTCGGTCGAAAGACCGCAAACGTCGTCCTCCAACACGGTCACGACATCGTCGAAGGCATCGTCGTGGACACACACGTCCAGCGACTCTCGCGCCGACTCGGCCTGACGGAAGAGGAGTCCCCCAAGCGAATCGAGACGGACCTCATGCCCGTCGTCCCCGAGATGGACTGGCAGCAGCTCACCCATCTGTTCATCAGTCACGGTCGCGCTGTCTGTAGCGCGCGTAACCCCGACTGCGACGTCTGCGTACTCGAAGACATCTGTCCGTCCTCGAAACTCGAACACCAAGTCGACCTCGCCAGCGGCGAGGCGTGGTGAAGACACGCGTACGCTCCTGTCTTATTCTCGCGCATCCCCACGCTGTTCGGACGCTCATCACGTACCGAGACACGACTCAGACCAGAATGTAGCCCGTCACGTACCGGTACACGCCGAGAAGCCACGCGAGAATCCAGAAGATAACGTATCCGAACACACCAACCCGAAGTCGACCGCGCCACGCACCCATGTTTTCGTGGAGGTCGTCGAGTGATACGTCTTGGTCCGGGTCGTGATACAGATTCGCGTTCCATTTGGCTTGGAAGATACGGACGATACCCGTGAGCGCGAGCACGAGCATCGCGTACGCCTGCAACCCGAGGATTGCGTGAAGTGCGCTGACCCCGCCCAGTTGCTCGAACAGTCGGGGAATCATCCACGTGACGACGGGAATCGTATTCAACACGAGACCGGGGAAGATTATCTTGAGGTGGTAGACGAGCACGTCCCACGACACGATTTCGGTGTCGATCATTATCCACGCGCCGTAGATGTAGAAGGGAAAGCTGGCCGTGACGGTAATCGCGGCGAGCGTGGCGAGGATTGTCTCGTCTGCCATCGCACGCCGTTAGGTCGCGGATGGCGTAAAGGGACCGATGCGCGCCGACACCGTTCGAGCGCCGGACCACTTCTGAGCCCATTCGAGTGACGAACTGCCACCAATCCCATTCGAGCGCTAGACCAACATCCCCGAGCAATTCGGGGTCGGAACACGTTTACCGGCGTGGTCCCTACAGCGTGGCGATGCCAGATTCGTCTTCCGCCCCGGCCGACGACACACCGTCCCCGGACGCGGATGCCGACGCTGCGGTGTCCGAGGACGAACTCGAGACTCTGCGGCAAGAAGTAGAGTCGAAGTACGACTTCGACAACTTCGGGCCGGCGGACATGGCGAAGATGACCGCCGAAGAGTGGGAAGCGGCGTTCGACCCGGATTCGTGGATTGTCGGCGAAGAACTGCTCGAACGGGTCGAGCAGGAGCTTCGCTACCGAATCGCAATTCGTGAGATCTTCGCCATTCTCGAACGTGTGACCGAGAACGGTAAGCAGCGCATCCTCGCGTACTCCGACGAGGGGTATGCAGTCGTCTACCCCGATGGGAGCGTCGAGGGTGAGGGAACCGTTCTGCGGGACGTGAAACCGACCGTCGCGCTCTGTTCGATGGACGACTTCGACGTGAACGACGCGCCGTCGACCGTCCGACTCCCTGCCCCCGACGAGGTTGCACAGGGGACCGGCGATTTCGGTAACTTGATGCTCCAGATCGTCGCGTTCGGGCAGGTAATCGGTGGAATCGCCCTCATCGCGTCGTGGCCGCTTCTCCCTAAACCGAAGACGATTATCGCGCCGGTCGCCGGTCTCGGCTTCCTCGTCATCGGTATTTTCCTCTTTGTCGTGGTAGCGAACGCTCGGCTCTCCGACCGCTTCCGGGCCGAGGAGTACCGCGACCGCCTCCGCGAAATCGGCGTCGAAGACGGCACGCGTCCGGAGTTCGTACCGACGTTTGACGGCGACGGGACGACAACGCCACTCGTCGAGGGTCCAGACGGTGAACCCCTCAGTTCTGAGGGGTAGTAATGGTCGTCGTCGGAGTGTGCAAAACCCCCTCCGTGACGGCATAGTCGGTGGGTTTAAGCGCATCCCATCCTGACGAACGACCGTATGAAAAGGCGGGAGTTTCTCCGAACGGCTGGCGGTGCGACAGCAGCCGCGACCGCTGCCGCCGGGACCGCCGCTGCGCAGGAAGGCGGCGGTGGAGCGCAGGTAAAACCCGACTTTGGTGGCTATCTCGACGGCGTCGATGGAGGTTACAAGGACCTCCGCGGCAACAAAGAGGTCACCGTCAAGGTGGGTGCCGCTGGCAACAGTGGTAACCTCGCGTTCTCACCGGCAGGCATCTGGATCGACCCCGGTACGACCGTAACGTGGGAATGGACTGGCGAAGGTGGCGGCCACAACGTCAAGATGGAAGAGGGCCCCGCGAGCCTCGACTCTGGTGCGCCCGTGAAGGAGGCTGGCACCACCTACGAGTACACCTTCGAAGAGGGTGACGCCGGCATCTCGAAGTACTACTGTTCCCCGCACCAGACGCTCGGCATGCTCGGCGCAGTCGCCGTCGGCGGCGATGTTGCGACCCTCGAAGTCGGCGGCGGTGGTGCAAAGGAACTCCACGAACTTGGCGTTCCGATTCAGGCCCACTGGGTCGGCTCGGCGACTATCCTCGGGATTCTCGTCACCATCATTTACACGTTCTTCATCCTGAAGTACGGCGAATCACCCAATACGGGTAACACTGGAGGTGGCGAATAATGTCCTCAACCGGAAGCACATACGGCGACATTCACCGATACGAACCGGCACGCGAGAGTACCGCGGCGGCCATTGCAATCGTCCTCCTGACGATTATCGAGGTCGTCTTCGTGTTCCTCTTCACCTACGGATTCGTCTCCGGGTGGGCGCTGACGGACACGGGTAACATGTTCCTCGGCGGCGTCCTCGCCGTCATCTTCGTGGACCTCGCGTTCATTCTCGCACTGTACCGCAAGGAGTTCCTCCCCGACGTCATGATCGTCAAAAAGCGGCGTCGCAAGTGGGAAGACCTCTACGTCCGCGAGGAAGACGTCGACGGTGTCTCCTTCGACGGCAGCGGCGGCGGTGCGTGGGAACAGGTCAAGCGCGCGGTGTACCCCTACTACAAGCGATAAACAATGAGTCTCGAACGCAAAGACGAATACGACCACAAGGCCTGGATGAAAAAGAAGGACCTCACACCTATCGAGGCAACCTTCCTTACCACGCTCATCTGGCTGGATAAGCGATTCCGCATCGTCGACTATCTCGAGCTTCTGGAGACGCTCTACTACCGAGTCAACCTTCAGATGCCGAAGAGTCACACCGAGCAGTACAACCTCGACAACAAGTTCTGGTACTGGTACCCACTGTACACACTCGGGTTGTTCTCTACGCTCGCGTACGTCGTTGCGGCGATAAGTGGGGCCCTTCTTGGGTTCTACTACTCCCCCGCAACGACCGGTGACCCGACCACAGCCTACAGCCAGATCGAGTTTATCATGCGCGACCTGCAGTTCGGCTTCATGCTCCGTTCCGTCCACCGCTGGGCGGCACAGGTCATGGTCGCAGCCGTGTTCCTGCACATGCTCCGTGTCTACTTCACGGGGTCGTACAAGGAACCCCGCGAGCTGAACTGGCTGCTCGGAATCGTTCTGATTAGCCTGACGATGGTGTTCGGGTACACGGGATACCTTCTCCCGTGGGACCAACTCGCCTTCTGGGCCGGTCAGATCGGTGTCGAGATGGCGCGGGCCGTCCCGCTTGCCGGGGAATGGGTCGCCCAGCTCCTGTTCGGCGGTTTCACGCTGAGTCAATCGACGCTCCAACGCATGTACATCATCCACGTGTTCCTGCTCCCGTTCGTCGTGACGACACTCATCGCAATCCACATCGGCATCGTGTGGGTGCAGGGCATTGCGGAGCCGCACTGAGGTGACACACATGAGCAACAACGAACCCGAAAACAAGGAGATTCGAACCGACGGCACGGGTATCGTAGCCCCGGACAACGAGACGCCCACGTGGAGCGAGCGTAAGGCTCGCAAGACGGGGCTGTCCCGGCTCACCTACGAGTACTTCGAGCGCGCACGTCGTGAAGATCAGGACCTCCGCACGGAGTCCGACTACGTGGAACGTGACGTACTGGCGTTCCCGACGTGGCCACACGAGACCGTCCGGAACCTCTCTATCGGCGCGTTCTTCGTCGGGATGATTCTGTTCCTCTCGGCGACGATGCCGCCGCACATCGGCGCACCAGCGAACCCGTCGAACACGCCGGAAATCATCCTTCCCGACTGGTATCTCTACTGGTCGTTCGGCCTGCTCAAGCTGAACTCGCTGAACCCCGAACTTGCCATCCTCGGCGGCCAGAAGCTGATGGCCGACCGGACGTACGGTGTGCTCGCAAACGGTGTGGTTGTCGGCGCAATCGCTATCGCCCCCTTCCTCAACAAGGGGTCCGCACGGCGTCCCGTCGAACAGCCGTTCTGGGCGGCCGTGGGTGTCTTCGGTGTGGTCTTCGCACTGACGCTCTCGCTGCTGGCAATTAAGAACCTCATGCCGATGAACGTCGACCTGCTGTTCGACCTGACGTTCCTCTTGCCGGTCGTCTTCGGCACCGTCACCTACGCGGTGCTCAAGACGATGCGCGAGGGCTACATGTACGACCTCAACCGCCGCTACTACCGGCTCCGTCCGCCGAAGTAGAGCGGAACCACTACCAATCGTCCCTTCTTAGGATAGCTAATGACAGATAGCGACGCGACCAGTCGAACTGGTGACGCCGACCAACCGCGACGGGGTCGGCGCGGCCGACGAGACATCGTCGTCCCCATGCGGCTCTACAAGACGATTACCGTCTTTTCGACACTTATCGCCGTCGTCAGCGTAGTTCTCGGATTCGTCTTCCTCGATGCCGCGACCCTGCAAGTGAGCGCCCTTCGGGCAGTCATCTCGAACGCGTTCAGCGCGCTCGGTCTCAGCATTTCGAATGGGCTCTTGAGTACGGGGCTTGCGGTCGTCGGGTTGGCAGTCATCGCATTCGGGACGTTCGTGTACATCCTCGGGACTCGCTTCCGCGCCCAAGGAATGGGAAAGTCTCAAGAGGACTCCGGTGAAGATTCGAACAATGGCTGACGAATTCATCAAGGGGCTGGGCATCCTATCCGGTTCCGGCCTCGCGTGGATGGTGCTCGCGTCGTGGTACCGGACGGGCAGCTTCGAGAGTACGAAGCAGCTCATTGAGCCGCTGTCATCCGGAGCGAGCGAGGGAATCTTCAACCAGATGGCCGTTGCCCTGATGGACGTGTTTCTCTGGTTCGCAATCCTCGGTGCACTCACCTTCTGGATTCTCATTCCGGCAGGCCGTCAGGTAATGTCGGCACTGGAAGAACGGCGTAACGCGCAGTAACACTCGCGCACGCTCTCTCTTCTCGTTTCGGTACGTGACCAGTAAAATACCCCCCACGATAGTGGCTACTTCGGCAGCCCCGTTCCGAATCGGATTGGAAAAACTCTAATGAGTCTCGCTCCGACGGTCCTGTATGCAACCACTACAGTTCCTCGTCCCGCTTGACCAGTTGTTGGCGGTCGAACCGGTCATTGCGCACGTTGCACTCGCGTTCGTGCTCGCGAACTTCGCGACACGCTTCCTCGCCCACCGGGCACACGTCCAACAGGCAGCGAAAGATGGTGACGAAGCAGTCTCACGGTACATCCCACACATCCTGACGACGGTTGGACTCGTCTTGGCTTCGTTCCTGTTCCTGCTCGTTGAACCGCACGGCGGCATGGTGCTTTCCGTGCTGGTCATCGGACTGTTCGTCACCGACTTCTTCGAGTTCGAAGCGCGCAAGGTCGAAGCCCGGAACGGCCGCTCGCTGGACCGACCGAACGGCTCGCTCGCCGCGTCGGTTCTCGTGTTCCTGTACGCCGCGTACCAGAGCCTCTTCTTCGTTATCGCGGACGTCTGGAACGCCGTCATCTAAGACGGCCTCGACGCTCCATCTTCTCAGCGCCGCCCCCGAGATAGACTCGAAACTACCACGAGGGACACGTCTTTTGACAGTGCCGAGTACCGCGGCTCACTGGGAGTATCGACATGAAACGCGGCAGTAGCGAACGAAGGACGGTAGAATCCGACTTATCCGAGGAGCAGCGGCACCGTGTCGTCTCGTTCGACGACGACGGACTCGAAGGGGGCAACTTCGCGAGCGACTTCGGTATCGACGACGAGTGAGACCGGTGCGTCGTCACGTTCGACCGTGAGACGGAGTGGCGGCTGGAAGACCCACGAATCGTTCTGGGTCGCGTACGGCGAGACGGGGACGACGGCTACGCCAGCGTCTGGTCCCACGACCGCTCCGCCTGTTGCTCGCGCGTAGCCGGAACTCCCGAGCGGTGTTGCGACGACAACGCCGTCAGCGCGGAACTCGTCGACAGGCGTCCACACGTCATCTGTATCGTCATCGTCAGATACAACCGTGCTGTCGTCGACGCTGTCGTCGTCCACCCCGGCCGAGAAGGGAACGGCTGTGCTCGCATGAGCGACACCGTACTCGGAGATGTGCGCCGGTTCGCTCGTGACGAGCATCGCATCGAAGAGCGCGCGCCCGGCGTGGTCGCCTTCGACACGAACCGAGAGTGTCGGGTAGTCGACGACACGTCCCTCGCCCGCAAGAATCGGAGCGAGGTGCGCTTCGAGTCGCCGGTGCGGAACCGACCACGGCATCCCGCAGTCGACGGGCAAGACCGGGCAGTCCCAGGTCGAATCGAGCGCGATTGCCGAAACCGACGCTTCGCCGACTGCGACAACGGCATCGGCGTCTTCGGCGTCATCCAGCGGGACAACCGTCGCTCCGGCGTCTCGAACCGCGGTGCCGACTGACTCGTCACCGACGACCGCGAATTTCATCGTCGTCCACCTCCGGAGAGCCCCCGTAGCATCGTGCCATGCTACGCCGCCCCGAATAAAAGCACTCGTGGTTCGCGTCTGAAGACAGGAACCGACTCAGAAGGGCCAGTCGCCGGTGACTTTCATCCCCTCGGCCTTATCTTCGGCTTCGAGCGCCGCTGCGATGTCGTTGGGGTCGGCGTGTGGAACCTCGCGGTCGGCGCGTGCGAGTTCGACGGTGAGTTCCGTCAGCAGGATAGCCTGCTCGCGGAGCGTCCGTGATTCGAGTTTCTCGATGGTGTCGGCGTGGGTGTGGCCCCACCCGCGGCCGCGACCCTCTTTCTCGCTACCGACCATGTACGCGGGGATGCCGTAGGCGACGAACGACCAGTGGTCGCTGTGCGGGAGTTGCTCGGGAATCGTCGAGATGTCGTGGTCGAACCGCTCAGAGACGGTCTCTGCGGCGTCTTCGAGTTCGTCGAAGCCGTGGGTATGAAGCTTCAGCGTCCGCCCGGCGACGACGCCGTCGTTGTTGACGATAGCCTTCACGTTCGAGCGGTCTGGACCCAGTCGGTCGGCCTCGTATTCGGAGCCGACGAGACCGACTTCCTCCGCGCCGAAGCAGACGAACCGGACGCGCGTTTCGAGTTCGCCTTCGCGGGCGGCGAGTGCGCGGGCGAGTTCGACGACCATCGCGGTGCCCGCGCCGTTGTCCATCGCACCCTCGGCGATGTCGTGGGCGTCGAGGTGGCTTGTGACGAGCACTTCCTCGTCGGTGTCGGGACCGAGTTCGGCGTGGACGTTACCGCTGTCGGCGGCGGGTGCCTCACAGGTTACGTCGAGCGTCACTTCGTCGCCTTCGAACCGGCGGCCGAGTCGTGCGCCGACTTCCTTGCTCACGCCGACTGCGGGGATGTCTCCGATGGGCGCTTCGGCGGTGCCGACGCTCCCCGTCGGCGGGAGTTGACCGGGGACGTGGTTGGCGAAGACGAATCCTGCCGCACCGGCCTCGACTGCGTAGTAGTACTTCTCGCGGCGGTGGATGAACCGGTCGTAGTGGTCCGGAACGGTCGATGAGACGACGACGACCTTCCCCGAGAGGTCGCGGTCGAAGTCCTCGGGAAGTCCATACCCGAGGTCGACCAGTTCGCCAGAGGCGGTTCCGGCGGGGCTGCGCGGCAGTGCGATACAGTCCTGCGTCGTATCGTGGGCGTAGATGGCGCTGTTGCCGCGCTCCCAGCCCTGAATCTCGAAGGGGTCGATTCGGGCGTTACGCGCGCCGACGCGTTCGAGCGCGTCACGCGTTGCTTCCAGTGCCTCGCGTTCGCCGGGTGACCCAGCCATCCGATTGCCGATATCGACCAGCGTCTCAAGGTGCTCCCAACCAACCTCACTCGTGAACGTGTCACCAATCCAGTCGCTCATAGTGATTCGTCTCCCGATGCGGTGGTAATAATTGCGGTGACGGAAGGTGCGACCGGCTGACGGCGAGGGTATGACGCCTTGGTACGGCAGTCGCCCTCGTTCGGCAGGTTCAAGGCCTATCTATCACGTACATTCGTTCATGAAGGACGTACGAATCGCCGGGGTTGGACTAACTAAGTTCGGGAATCTCCCCGACCGGACCGGCCGCGACCTGTTCGCCGAGGCGGCCCTCGCCGCCCGTGAGGATGCTGGCGTCTCTCGGGACGACTACGAGAGAATCTACTACGGCAACTTCATGGGTGAACTCGCAGAGCAACAGGGCCACCAAGGTCCAGTCATGGCCGAAGCCGCAGGGCTTGAATGTCCCGCAACTCGGTTCGAACAAGCCTGTGCTTCGGCCGGTGTCGCCTTCCGACAGGCCGTCCAGACGATTCGAAGCGGCGGTGCGGACGTGGTCCTCGCCGGTGGGATGGAACGGATGAACAACCTCGGAACGGCCAAAGTGACGCAGTCACTCGCCATCGCCGCCGACGAACTGTTCGAGGTCCGCGCGGGCGTCACATTCCCCGGCGCGTACGCGCTCATGGCACGCGCCTACTTCAACGAGTTCGGCGGGGACACCGAAGACCTCGCCCACATCGCGGTGAAGAATCACGCCAACGCGATGCCCAACGAGTACGCGCAGTTCCACCGCGAGATTACCCTCGACGACGCGATGGAAAGCGCCGTCGTCGCCGACCCGCTGCGCCTCTACGACGCCTGTCCCATCACCGACGGTGCGAGCGCTATCGTCCTCGTCAGCGACGACTACGCCGAGGAGCACGGTCTCGACGCGCCTGTTACCGTCACCGGGACGGGACAAGGAGGCGACAAGGCAGCTCTACAAGACCGTAAATACCTCGCCCGGACGCCCGCGGCGACGAAAGCCGCCGACGAGGCCTATGCAGACGCCGGGATTTCGCCGGACGACGTCGACGTGGCCGAAGTCCACGACTGCTTTACTATCGCCGAGGTGCTGGCGCTCGAATCGCTCGGCCTCTACGAACACGGCGAGGGCATCGGTGCGGCCGCCCGTGGTGAGACAACCCGTGACGGCGACCTCCCCGTGAACCTCTCGGGCGGACTCAAGGCGAAGGGCCACCCGGTCGGTGCGACGGGAACCGCACAACTCGTCGAGATGACGAAGCTCCTGCGCGGTGACCACGCGAACAGCGACGCCGTCTCGGACGCCCAAATCGGCATCACCCACAACGCGGGCGGAACCGTTTCAAGTGCTGTCGTCCACGTCCTGGAGGTGATGGACTGATGGCGAACACCGGATACGACGAGTGGATGGTCGCTATCGGAGACGGTGAGGGATACTATCTCGGTTGTCCCGACGGCCACGGGTCGCTGCCGCCGCGGCGAACCTGTCCGCACTGCGGCGCATCCGAACTAACCGAAGAACCGCTCCCGGAGACGGGCGAAGTCGTCACCTTCACCGAGGTGCACGTCCCCGCGCCGAACTTCGCTGACGAAGCCCCGTACGTGACAGCCGTCGTCTCGTTCGGTGCTGTCAAACTCACCGGCGTCGTCCGCGAC
>NZ_JBZRPK010000163.1:0-1549 GCF_058382125.1 Haloferax sp. s1 | reverse complement strand
TGGACCCCGGCAGCTCGTCTCGACCAACGCGGGGTGCTCCGCAAACCTCGCTATTATACTCAACCCGTTGCGGCTTTCCCCGTTGGCTGGGCCCCTCTTCGAGCCGAAAGCAGTGCAGGACGACGTGGCCCCGGCGGGCGCCCCCGCCAGCAGCGGGGTCGCCCGCGTGCTTCCCCACGGCTAGGTCACGACACTGCTCAATGAAGTCGAGGAGACCGATCTCCATAGGCAAGAATCGAATTCCTCGGCTTCATCCATCTAAACCAGTGATATCGGCTGGTTAGATCGATATTCAACAGAGCAGATGATGGGGGTATGAAATACTTTCCACAATATGTAATCAAAACTATTATATAAGAAACATAGTAATGACTATTTGTCATGAAGCGAAGAAACCTGTTGAAAAAAGCGAGTGGTAGTGCTGTAGTTAGTCTCTCTGTGCTGAGTTTTTCGGAGAGTGCGGCAGCAGACAATAGAGTGGTTCACGGTGTGGAAACGGATTTCGATCCGAACTCTGGCCAAGAGATCAAGCAGTTCTTCAAACAACTGGGAGAGGTTGAGAAGGAGGAGAATCGAGTGGAGGTTCATGAAAGTTTAGGTAAACCACAATCAAATGCTATTACTAAAGTTCTAAACGAAATTAAGTTCAATACTGAAGTGAATAATCCAATGGAAACTGGTCGTTCAATACAGTCAACCGAGACGAGTGTCTCGAAACAGGTATCTGCCGAACATTGGTATCTTGACTACACCCTCTGGTCATTCGAGTACGAGGTCGAATGGGATTACGACCAGAACGAAGTGAGCAATATCAACGAAATAGAACGGCCGAATGTCTCCGATGCCACTTGGTCCGCAGATGGTGAGACAGGTAGTAATTGGATGAATGAGGATTCCGACAAGTGGCACGGGCGGTCTCAACACAAGTTCTCCTACATAGGGGGTGGTTCTGTTCCGACGCTCGAGATGACCCCGTGGATTGAACTTACAGGAAACGCGAACGGTGTTGGTTCCGTAGTAGACTCAAGTAATGGAAACTAGATATATCAATATGAAATAGATAGTAGAAAGGCATATCCGCCCCCGCATTAATTATAGTATAATGACTAAAGTCCGATCGCTTATCGAAGAATGGCAGACAGGATTTTTCATAATCTTGGGTTGTGTTTTATTCGGATACGCTCTCGCGCTCGTAGCTTGGTCGATCGCTCCTCCCTATAGTGGCCTTCTTGGCTTCTTAGGCGGGGTGATAATCGCATTTCTCTCGATTTCTTATATATTGAAATGATCGGCACGGTCTAGTTAGTCGCCTCCTCGACCGGCGTTCGTCCATCGAGCGCTTGATGCGGTCTTTGAAAGTTGTAGTATTGCACAAATTGTATGACCAACTTGCGGACGCTTCCGTGACTGCCCACCCACGAATTATGGAAGCGGTCGACCCGCATTTTGAGGGTGTGAAACCACTTTTCGATGAGGTTTCGCTCAACGTAGTCCAGCCGACCGCTCAATCCTAATCGAGAGAGGGCAGTCTGATAGCCGTAGCCATCGA
>NZ_JBZRPK010000162.1:0-1549 GCF_058382125.1 Haloferax sp. s1 | reverse complement strand
GGACAAAGGCGGTCGCGTCCTCGCTCAACAGTTCGATGAGTTCTCGTCTACTGTCTGCTGTGAATCCGTGGTGACCCACGTCGTGGTGCGAGCCGAACGCATTGAACCGAACGATAGCGTACTTTTCGTCGGGTTCTAAGCCGATTTCGGAACGGATGTCCACCGATGGTTCGTACACGTCGGGGTGGAGATACGCCGTTTCTTTGAATCCATGGAACTGGAAGTGGTTTTCCGAAAGCTCCTTTCCGAACGTGTGGGGCGTCAGTATTGCCTTCGCGAAGGGTCGAGCGACGGTGTAATCGAGCCAGGTAGGTTCGGAGTCGAGGAGAAGCACGACGGACGTCCGCGAGACGGCACCGGCGTGTGCCGCGTAGCCGCCCATCCCGAAGATGAGGTCAGGCTTGAATCGATGCACTGCGCGGAAAATATTCGTGTAGTGAAATGGCAAGGACATGAATAGTGAGTACTTCGTCGTCCTGCAGGAGCCGTAGATTTCGTGCGGCAGGTCGTAGTATTCGAGGAGGTCCTTCGTACACCCGTAATCCCGACCGAGCACGAGTACGTCATGACCTAACTGCTGAAGCTCCCTAACGGCGTATTTATACAGATGCACGTGTGCCGGCGTGTTGGTGAAGAATAGGTATCGCATCTCACTGCGAGAGTTGACGCACTCGGTGCGAGTAGTTATTCAGCGGCTACTGGGCGTCTGCTGACTCGACAGGACAGCAATAGCGCCTCAGTGGACCGGGCTCGCTCGTTACAGTCGGCATAACAAAACGGCCAACGGGCTTTCGTTGCCGTGACGCGGGCAGCGTGCGAGGACGCTCCAACCCGCACTAGATGCCCAAGAACGCTACCAGATGTCCACGAATCTTATCGACCGTACTCGATACCACCACAGTGAGACGACCTGCTTCAGGGACGGCTTCATCGCAGGACGCAACGGAGGCGACACCTGATGTTTCCGTGGGAACACGCCGCCGTTGGCTACAACCTCATCTCGTTGTGGGCACGGGTGACAAACAGGAGACTCGACGGGTGGGCCGTATTGGCGGCCCTCTTCGGGACGCAGTTCCCCGACCTCGTCGACAAGCCACTCGCGTGGTCGCTACACGTCCTCCCCAGTGGAATCTCGCTTGCGCACTCGATTCTCGTCTCGGTTCCGGTTTCCGTCGTTGTCGTGCTAGTCGCACGGCGCTACAAGATGACGACGGTCGGCGTCGCATTCGCACTTGGCTACCTCTCGCACATCCCGGGAGACCTGCTGTACAGCGGGTTTTTCTTCGGGAACTACGAGGTTATTCAGGCGTTCCTGTGGCCGTTCTCGCACGGGGGCGAATCGACGGCTGGAGGGCTACTCGGACAGACGTGGTTCTACGTGAGTCGCTTTGGGGTCTACCTCTACCAGACAGGAGCGTGGGAGTTCGTGCTGCTCGAGGTTGCGCTGTTAGGAAGTGCTGTTTGGTTGTGGCTCAGTGACGGGACACCCGGCCTCGGACTTATGAAGCGCTCTATAACCGGGATTCGTCAGAGCATTACGAAGTGAGAT
>NZ_JBZRPK010000164.1:0-1552 GCF_058382125.1 Haloferax sp. s1 | reverse complement strand
AAGTCAGGGAGTGAGCAGTAGTGACTCTTGTCTCTCTTTTCTGCCCCTCCTGCCAAAAACACATTACCAACGGAACACACAGGTTCGGTATGCACCGCCGAACGCTGATTGTATCCGGACTCACCGCGATAGCGACCATCGTAACCGGCTGTCTGGCCGCCCCAACTGATTCACAAGGACCAACGTTTACTATCGACACGGCCGAGTCGCACATGCTTTCGTCTCAGGAACTTATCGCCGTAGTTGGGCTGAAAAAAGATGGTACTGGTGAGGGTGCCCCGACTATCCGATGGGAACTTAACGGCGGGGAGTACACTCAAGCGACTGAACAGCAGTTCGTAATCCCGGAGGATATGTCCGAGACAACAGTGTCTGTCTTTCTTAACTCACCGACCGAAGTCGTACCAGAAAAAATCGAGCGCTCGAGGGTGAAGCTTCTCCGGAGCGGTGCCTCCGACTCTGCCTGGGTAGAGGCACCGCTACAGACGGACGAGTAACTACTGTTTCCTACTCCGTTGTTTCTTTTTTTGCTCTATCTCCTCGTAGATTCGGTCCGGGATACTTGGGTTCTTCACCGGCTCGACCTCTATGAACTTCTTCGGATCGGCAACGTACACCATCTCGTCGGCTGCCGATTTGGAACGTCGGGACCCCGGTGGTCTGGCCGCAGCCACTTCCGTAGCGGGCACTCGGTAGATTCCCTCCTCTTCGAGCGTAGATATCGACTGCGTTGACGGGTCATCCGGCGCAGTGAATGTGACGTAGTACTTGGTCCGGACGGGGAACTCTGGGAAGGCAACGGCGATGTTATCGATCGTGAATGATTCGTACGAGTTCGAAGTCATCTCGTCGCGTGCCAGTAGGTACGTCGACGAATCGGCGTACAACGGCCCACTTAGCCCGTCGTAATCCCATTTTCTCTTGAGCGAACTGTCGTCTTCGTGCTGGCTCGCAATCCAGTTCACCATGTCGCTGAGGAAGTACGTGGCACCGAGTGCAAGACTCCCCATTGCGGGGTTGAGTGCCGTGAGAGCGAGCGTCACTCCGTCCCGAGCGAGCGCAAACTCGGTGTAATCGAACTCCGGTTGGGTATCGGCAGGGGTCGACCCGACCCAGTCGGAATCGTTCCGACTGTATAAATCCTGATTTATGTCGTTGAAGTTAATTTCCTGCCACCACATTTCTTTCGCCTTGTCGTCCTCTTTGACGTCACCGTTACTGTCCACAAATCGACAGGCAGTGGACCCACAAACGGTGAAGTCGAATTCCCAACCCCCGCTTCCATTTCCAAGACTCTCACGGTACACGGGCGGATACATCGTCAGGTCAGTTCCGAGACCGACTCTGAAGTCACCCTCGCCGTACATCTCGGCTCCGGTGTATTTATCATCTATCTGAACACTCTTCGGGTCTCCGTTCGGTCCGGGAGGTGCGATATCAGCGGTCGTAACCGATGAGCCGGTCGCCGCTTGAGTTCGTCCGACTGCCCCGAAACTAAGCGCTCCGTGACTGAAACCGCCGATTTTCTTTAACGTGCCTCGCCGACTTGTCC
>NZ_JBZRPK010000724.1:0-26079 GCF_058382125.1 Haloferax sp. s1 | reverse complement strand
ATATGGGACTGATAAATAAGATTCTCACGAAATATTTTGTACGTGGATTAGTACTGTCGGTGATTGGGGTCCTTCTCGCCGTCTTCGGATTAGTGTTCGGATTCCATGTCGGTGATATGGCTCTGGAGATGGTCAGTACAAGCGAAGCAACCATTGAGAGAATCCCCGAATCGACTGTACAGTCCGGGACACTACAACTTATAGGCCTTATGATAGCATCGGTCATCTTTATATTATTGAACTCAGTTCTTAGTCAGATTCCCATCGTGGGTTCATTCACCGGGTTCAATAGCTCAATTTCTGAGGCGCTATTCGAGACCGCGAAGTCAGTAGTACTCGTCGCCATTCCGCTAACAATCGTTTTAATTGTTTCTACAATCACCATTTGTGATCTGATGTATAAGGGTGGAGAAATCTCCCGCAAGATGCGGAATACAACCATATTCAGTACTATGACAATTTTCCCGATGGTGATGTTCTACCAAGTCGGTGTGGAGAGACTTACTATGTGAACTTGGCCCTCAGACGAAGCTAACCGGAGAGATACACGGTACATGGAACCTCTGAGGGAGCTCAAGTTCTGTCCCTCTAAGTCAATCGATAGCTATAATCTACCGCTCAGTGCTGAATATGCGCCCTGCATTCAGTACGGCTTCGACAAACTGTCACCGTCTGAGGGTTTCAACAGGGCCATCCGTTTTTATCCAGGCGTTCCCGAGGATGCGTCAAGCAAATATATCCACCTTCTGTCCGTCCCACACTCGACACAATCATAATTGTGGATGCCTTCCCACCTACTCGTTCGTTCCCATCGCTTCGACTCTGTTGAAAAGATCAGCGGAAACGTCACACACCACTACGTTCGGCACCGCTTCACGACTCGTTTACGAGACCGGACTGGAAACCGTGGCTCCACTCAATCGAGCGGTCGCACACGAGCACCAGTCCAGATACGCGCAGCTTATTCGAGGTCGAAGCGGTCGAGGGTCATCACTTTGTGCCACGTCTCTACGAAGTCGTGCACAAATTTCTCCTCGCCGTCAGCAGCTCCGTAGACTTCCGCGACGGTACGAAGTCGGGCGTTCGACCCGAAGATGAGGTCGAACCTGGTCCCTTTCCACTGGACTTCGCCCGTCTCACGGTCGCGTAGCTCGAACATGTCCTCGGAGTCCGAGACCGGTTCCCACTCGTAGTCCATGTCGAGCAGGTTCACGAAGAAGTCGTTAGTCAGCGTCTCCGGCTCGTCGGTGAAGACGCCGAGATCGGAGCCCTGGTAGTTCGCGTCCAGCGCCCGCATCCCGCCGACAAGGACCGTCATCTCTTCGACCGTCAGGTTCAGCAGTTCCGCCTTGTCCACCAGCAGTTCTTCGGGCTTCTCGTCGACACCGCTCTCGATGTAGTTCCGGAACCCGTCGGCTTTCGGCTTGAGTGCCTCGAACGACTCGACGTCGGTCTGTTCCTGCGTGGCGTCCGTCCGTCCGGGCTCGAACGGAATTTCCACGTCGTACCCGGCGTCTGCCGCCGCCTTCTCGACGGCCGCGTTACCGCCCAGCACGATCAGGTCGGCGAGCGAGACTCTGGTCTCATCAGACTGCGAACTGTTGAACTCGTCCTGAATACCTTCGAGCGTCTCCAATACCGTCTCAAGCTCTTCCGGCTCGTTCACTTCCCAGCTCCGCTGCGGTTCGAGACGGATGCGCGCGCCGTTTGCGCCGCCGCGCTTGTCGCTGTCGCGGTACGTCGATGCCGACGCCCACGCGGTCTTGACCAGTTGAGAGACGGAGAGGTCCGAACCGAGAATCTCTTCCTTGAGTTCGGCGGCCGCTTCGTCGTCGATGAGGTCGTAGTCTGCGTCCGGCAGGGGGTCCTGCCACAGCATTACTTCGTCCGGGACTTCGGGGCCGAGGAACCGCTCCGGCGGGCCCATGTCGCGGTGAATAAGCTTGTACCAGGCCTTTGCGAAGCACTCCTGGAACTCGTCGGGGTTCTCCTGGAAGCGCTCGAGAACCTCCCGGAAGTCCGGGTCTCGCTTCAGGGCGATGTCCGTCGTTAACATCATCACGTCTTCCTTCTCCGACGGGTCCTCGACACCGGGTGCAGCGTCGTCTAACTCGCCGCCCTGTGTAGTCCACTGCCAGGCACCGCCGGGACCCTGCTCAGGCCACCATTTGTACTCGAGCAAGTTGTCGATGTAACCCATGTCCCACTGAGTCGGTGTGGTGTTCCACGGGCCCTCGATCCCGCTGGTAATCGTGTCGGGACCTTTGCCGGAGCCGTACTCGTTCTCCCAACCGAGACCCTGCAGGTCGATCGGAGCTGCTTCGGGCTCGGGTCCGAGGTTGTCGCCGGAGTCTGCACCGTGGACCTTCCCGAAGGTGTGGCCACCAGCGATGAGGGCGACAGTCTCCTCGTCGTTCATCGCCATTCGGCTGAACGCCTGTCGGATGTTCTTCGCGGAGCCCTCGACGTCCGGCTCGCCGTTCGGACCTTCCGGATTCACGTAGATGAGGCCCATCACGGTGTTGCCGAGCGGTTCCTTGAGGTCGCCCTCCTCGTCGAAGCGGTCGGAGGAAGTCTTCTCCCACTCGTCCTCCGGACCCCAATCGACTGCCTTGTCGGGCACGTAGTCGTCTTCGCGGCCGCCGGCGAAGCCGAACGTCTCGAAGCCCATCGACTCCAGCGCGACGTTTCCGGCCAAGACAATCAGGTCACCCCACGAGAGCTTGCGGCCGTACTTCTGCTTGACCGGCCAGAGCAGGCGACGAGCCTTGTCGAGGTTCACGTTGTCCGGCCAACTGCTGATCGGTGGGAGGCGCTGTCGACCACCGGCCGCACCGCCGCGGCCGTCAACGGTGCGGTACGTGCCCGCGCTGTGCCACGCCATCCGAATGAAGAGCGGCCCGTAGTGACCGTAGTCGGCCGGCCACCAGTCTTGCGAGGTCGTCATTACCTCTTCGATATCCGCCTTCACGGCTTCGAAGTCGAGTGTTTCGAACTCCTCGGCGTAGTCGAACTCCTCGCCCATCGGATCGGTCTGACGAGCGTTCTGGTCGAGAATCTCCAATTTCAACTGATTCGGCCACCAGTCTTGGTCGGACCAATTCATGCTCGAGTGATTGTCGCTTTTTCCTGATAAAATTGTCTAATCCGAAATGAACACTTCACCGTAGACCAAGCAATCTTTTGAATTCGGGAACTTTTGTCAGTGTAGATTCGCACCCGTCAGCACGACCTCAGAAAACTGTCACCGGCCAAATACTTCAACAGGATTACCTCTCCCTGTTCAATCGTGAGTTTCAGAAGTCGTCTCTGAAACAACCTACCCAGAATCTCTGTTGGAATCTGCGTCACGAGT
Source organism: Haloferax sp. s1 (assembly GCF_058382125.1). Classification (NCBI taxonomy): domain Archaea; kingdom Methanobacteriati; phylum Methanobacteriota; class Halobacteria; order Halobacteriales; family Haloferacaceae; genus Haloferax; species Haloferax sp. s1. The sequence goes on along the minus strand of NZ_JBZRPK010000724.1, from coordinate 22,724 downwards.
TTCGTAGCCTTGTGGTCGGTCCCGCTCGATTCTGGGAGGTAATACTGGAAATGAACGGGCCCCAAGTTCGGGATGGTCGTCGTCACGGTGTCATCCGGAATTGAACCTTCGGAAGTGACACACTTCACTCTGTACTCAAACCGGTTCATGACGGACAGCCGATGGTGTTAACGCTGTTTTTTGCTATAACACATCAATAGGTAGTTAGAATATGAAAAACATGATAGAATTGTTTTTCAGATAATATTGAATTATAATATACCGAATACTTAACTGGTGTGAAAATAGAAACCAGGGACGTATGCTTGAAGACGGTATTTCTTACCCCTTAGAAGGGGATAACGCGCTTGGTCGTATCGTAATTGGCTCTCTCCTAGTGCTCGGGAGTTTCCTCATCATCCCGATGTTCCTCTTATTCGGCTATCTTGTCCGTGTTCTCGGAGCGACTGCCAGTGGTGACCCAGAGCCACCAGCATTCGACGACTGGGGTGGGATGGCTGTAGACGGCGTGAAAGGCTTTGTCGTCACACTCGTATACGGATTCGTTCCGTTCGCTCTCATCGCAGTCAGTTTCGGAATCGGAATGGGGGGTGCAGGGACCGGTAACGACGCCGCTGCAGGAATTCTCAGCGGTATCGGTGCGCTTGGGATGCTCGTGAGCTTCGTCGCACTGTTCGTCCTCTACTACCTCGTCCCGGCCGCACTCACAAACATGGCTGTCGAAGGGGACCTCGGCGCTGCATTCGACTTCAGCCGTCTCAAAGACATTCTGCTGAGTGTCGATTACCTCGTCGCATGGCTCATTCCATTCCTCATTGCATTCGTCGCTCAGGCCGTGACCAGCCTCCTTGTAACCGTCACGTTCGGGCTCGGATTCATCCTCGTCCCCACGATTCAGTTCTACACGAACGTTGCCGTGTTCTACATGTTCGGACGAGCCTTCGGGAAAGTCACCGGTGTCGGCGCGCCTCAACAGTCGGCTACGACTGGGGTCGCGTAATCAGTTCACCTTCGAAGAATCACTCACAGCGGATTATTTTACGACAAGTCTGAGGTCGGACAGCGTGTTACTGGCGGGTGTGTCTGGAAGGGTGAAAAAGACTCACAATCCTAGACGTACAGGCAGTTATCCGAGTGCAGACCCAACTACGAGTATGAGAGAATATGAGGCGGTCTTCGAGATAGATTCAAAGGGTGATTCGTATGCTGTCCGACGTGTCTTAGAGCAAGTGTACGACACGATTCGAGAAGAGTCACGAAGCGTCCGAGAGGGGTCAGACGATGCAAGTGCGCTTCTCGAAGAGTTCAAAACACTTCGAGATGCAGCGAGGGACCCAGCGGAAGGAAAACTGACGATTACCTACAAACAGTACGACGACGAAGTCGACGACTGAAGTCAAAATACTGAGGGAGTTCTCTGAGGGGAGTAAGTGGAAGATATAGTGAAGCATCAAATATCTGAATTATACTGTGGCTCGGAGGAAAATGAGGTGAGCGTGAAGCCTATATACGCAAGGTCCAGTTCTCCCAAGCAAGGGGGAAACTGATATTCTTCGTGTAGAATTCAAAACAATTCCGACGGGGGTGATGGAGAAAATCGATGCACGGATAGACGACGTGCGGAGCATCGAGCTTGACAATGCCTTCTACGTGGAAGACGGAACGTGGATTGAATCACTTACCGTGTCGTCGGGGACGGATTTCGACCCGGCCACACTTATCGAGGACATTTCGGGAGTTTCGCTCTTCTACACACAGGAAATCCCAACTGGGCCGACAAACCTCACTATCTGCCGGCTTACCATTCTCGCAAACGAGTCGTATCCATTCATACTTGGGCTGGTTCTTCGGAACGAAGCGATTCCGAACCGGATTCTCCTCCAACGCGATACGTTCCAGGTCGTCATTACGGTTCGAAACTGGGACCGGTTCCGTGACCTGGCCGATAATATTCAAGAGACGCTCGGTGCATTCGAACTATTAAGTGTCAACCAAATTGACGAACCGGGAGAACCACTGGATAGTGGACGACTAACCGAAGTTCTGGTGACGAAACTCCCCGAGGAACAACTCGCAATTCTCGAAACGGCCTACAACAGGGGATACTTCGAAGTTCCGCGTGAAGCAAGTGCAACGGATATCGCCGAGGAGTTCGACATCGCCCAATCGACGATGAGCGAACGATTGCGAACTGCGGAACGAAACCTGCTCGAGATTATCTACGGACCACGCGAATCATAATCGGGCGCAACCCGAGCGATTCTCCGAAGTTACGAGCGAAATATATCTGCCCCCATATAAAGAATGAAGCCTATCATTCGCCATCGGGGGTATCCTGAATGTATAATGGTTAAATTGGGTATGCTGTAGCATGGCACCAAGCAACCATGACGAACGAACGGATGCAAGCGAGCAGGAGTTCTCCCGACGACGATACCTTGTAGGGGCTGCAAGCGTCGTTGGCGCGGCTACGCTCGCGGGGTGTAGTGGCACTGGGGATGGCTCAGGCGACGATTCAACACCGGGTACCAGTGTCGAAGAACAGGAACCGCAGGTCCCCGAGGGAACGCCGGAGGTCGTCGAAACTCAGTACTGGCACGACTGGGAGACCATCGATGCGGCCAACCCACCGCTCGACTACAGTGCGGCGGCGGCGGCGGGCTTAGACCCTCTCCCCGTCGAGTTTTCCAGCGAAGACGACCCGTGGATGCGCGAGCACGCGCTGATGGTAAAGCGGGCTGCCAACAGTCTGGGCCTCGCTGTCGAACTCAACGACCGCCCACTCAACCAGCTGTACGCCCAAAGTTGGGAGACTCCCGGCCTGGAGGCAATCGTCTCGATGAGCACCCACGGGCCGGACCCCCAGCGGGGCCTCGACCCGAATCCCTTGTTGATGCGGCGTCACAAGGACAGCCTCTCCAACTACGACAATTACTTCCATCCAAAACTCAACGACCTCCTCGACCGACAGCGGAAGGTCACGGGTGACAACGAAAAGCGCCAAGAACTCGTAAGTCAGGCACAACAGCTCTTCGCCGAGGACGTCGGTGGACTCATCACCCTCTTTCCGGACGTCATCACGGCAGTCAATACGAACAAGTGGAGCGGCTACGTCAAGACGCCGGGTAACGGTCCGACGGGGGATTCCTTCCGGTGGACGGAAGTCAACCTCCAGCCCGAAACCGACCAGACGACGTACGTCAAGGGCGTCACGACGTCGATGAACTCACTGAACCTGCCGTGGGCGGCAGGTGGCGCTGAAGAAAAGCGCCTGACGTTCGTCTACGACGGACTCTTCGATGCAACACCCGACTTAGAAGTCGTTCCTGCGCTCGCGACGGATGCGAAGTTCACCGACGACACGACCGTAGAGATGAGCCTCCGCGAGGGCGTCACGTGGCACGACGGAGAGCCGTTTACCGCAGAGGACGTCAAGTTCACTGTCGAACTCTACAAAGAACAGTCCTCGACGAGTCAGGTGCCGTTTTACGAACCCGTCGAAAGCGTCGAGGTACTCGGCGAGCACTCGGTCCGATTCAACCTCTCGACGCCCGACGCGGCGTTCATGACGCAGCGAGTCGTCCGTAGCGTCATCCTTCCCAAACACAAGTGGGAGAACGTCGACAACCCATCTCAGCACAACCCGCAGAACCCGGTCGGCACGGGCCCCTTCAAGATGCAGAAGTGGGAGCAAGGAACGCGATTCGAGGTGTCGCGGAACGACGACCACTGGCTGTTCGACGACGACGTGCGCGGCGAATACCTCGGCGACCAGACTGCGACTGGTCCCGGCATCGAGCGGATTATCTGGATCAACGTCGGCAACGTCGACTCCCTCATCGGCGCGCTTCAACAGGGGAAAGTCGACGCCATCGGAACGACGCTCTCGAACACGCAGGCGAACCGCGCTTCGTCCACGAGCGGTATCGAGAAGTCCGTCACGGAGAACTTCGCGCCGCTCGATACGAAACTGAATTTCTCCTGTCCGCTCATCCGCGACAAGGAGTTCCGCGTTGCCTTCGCCAAAGCAGTCGACGAGGAGAGCTTCGTTGAATCCGTTCTCGAGGGAAGAGCAACAGTTCCGAACGGCGAGAACCCGATTTCGCCGATTACGCAGTGGCACGAACCGGATACGAAGAAGTACGAAAACGACGTCGAGGGAGCGAAAGCCATCCTCCGCAAGGCCGGGTACACCTGGGACTCAAACGACAACATCCGGTTCCCCAACGGGGAAGCATGGGCTGCGTTCGTCGAGCGAGTTCAAAACGGAAACACCCATAAACGCCGGTCTGAGCTCGGTCAGCCAGACTTCTCGTGAGCGACGACAGCACAATGATTCCAGACAAACCCCTAGACGGAATTACCGTCGTCGACGCGGCAAGCCTCTATGCTGGGCCACTGACAGCCATGATGCTCGGTGATTTCGGTGCCGAAGTCATCAAGGTCGAACACCCCGAGTACGGAGACTCGCTCCGCGAGTTCGGTGACTACCCCGAGGAACTCTCGTGGAAGTGGGTCAACCGGAATAAAAAGAGCGTCCCCCTCGACCTCCACGAAGAGGACGGCCAAGAGATCTTCAAAGATCTCGTCGCGGACGCTGATGTCCTCGTCGAGAACTTCAGGCCGGGAACGCTGGAAGACTGGGGAATCGGGTGGGAGACGCTCTCCGCACTCAACGAGACCCTCGTGATGGTTCGCGTGACCGGATTCGGACAGACGGGCCCGTACAAGGACCGCCCTGGCTTCGGCACGCTCGTCGAGGCGATGAGCGGCTATGCGTACTCGACGGGACAGGCTGACGGTCCACCCACCCTCCCACCGACCGCGATGGCCGATTCCATCTGCGCACTCCACTCCACGTACGCCGCGGTGATGGCGCTCTACTGGCGCGATGTCCACGACGGAAGCGGCCAGTACATCGATTCGTCGATTCTGGAGGCGATGTTCGGGATGCTCGGCGACCACGTCATCGAGTACGGACAGAAAGAAATCGACCACGAGCGGTCGGGCAATCGAAGCAGTCGGACCGCACCGCGGAACACCTACCGGACGAAGGACGACCGCTGGGTCGCCATCTCGGGGAGTTCACAGAGCATCGCCGAGCGTATTCTCCGCATCGTCGGTGGAGAGGAACTGGCAACGGACCCCCGGTTTCGGACGATGAAAGACCGCCTAGAGCACGTCGAAGAACTCGACGCTATCATCGCGGAATGGATGAGTGAACACACTCGCACGGAGGTTATCGAAATCTTCGAGGAGCACGAGGCGGCCATCGGGCCGGTCAACAACATGGCCGATATCTTCCGTGACCAGCACTTCGCCGAGCGCGACGCGGTTATCTATATCGACGGCGAGGACGAGGAATCCATCCCAATGCGGGGTGTCTTCCCGAAACTCTCCGCGACACCCGGGGGAGTGGACCACCCCGGGCCGTCACTCGGGTCACACGCGCTGTCGACAATCACCGAACGAACCGACCGGTCCGAAGCGGACGTGCGGCGACTGGCGGCCGAGGGCGTCACGACACTCGGAGGTGAGACGCGTGACTGACCGCCTCCGCCGGACCTTCCTCTACACTCCAGCCGACGACTCCGGAATGATGGAGAAAGCACTCGGTTTGGACGCTGCTGACGCAGTCATCTTCGACCTCGAAGATGCGGTCCCGACCGAGGTGCTGCCCCAAGCCCGGACAAACCTTCAGACGGTACTCGGAGAGAGTTCTAGTCGAGGGATAGAGCGGTGCGTCCGTATTAACGGTCTCCAGACGCCGCACTGGGAAGCCGATATTGAGGCCGCCGTAACCGCCGGTGCCGACACAATCGTCCTACCGATGATTGAACAACCCGAGCAGACAGCCCGTGCTGTTACTGCGGCAGCGAACGCCGACGGCGACGTGCCGGAATTCATCGTGACGGTCGAGACGCCCCGAGGGATGTTCGCCGCCGAGAAACTGGCCACACACGCCAGCCAACTCGATGCTGTGACCGGATTTTCGTACGGAATCGGGGATTACGCACGGGCCGTCGGTGCGACCGGCACACCCGCACAACTCCACGAGTACGTCCGAAACGTGGTCATCAGTGCCGCCGCAGTCGGTGGGCTGGACCCCATCAGCACGGTGTATCAGGACTTCTCAGACGTAGAAGGGCTCCGCGAGCACGCTGCACAGGCACACGAAATCGGATATATCGGACAGAAGGCCATCCACCCTCGACAGCTACCAGTAATCAACGACATGTTCACACCAACAGCCGAGGAAGCCGAGGAAGCAGCGCGCTTCGTCGATGCGTTCGACGCTGCCGACCGCGACTCGATTGTCGTAGACGGTGTCTTCCTCGACACGGCAATCGTCGAACAGTACCGGACAGTCCTCACCCGCCACGAGGAGGTGACAGCATGAGCGACTTCCGGAGATTCCTCCTCAAACGGCTGGCCATCTCGATGGCTCTCACGCTCGTTGCGGTGTCGATTATCTTCGTCGTTCTCCGACTCCTTCCGGGGAGTCCGTTTGAGGCGCTCATCACCGCCGGAAACCTCAACCAAGAACAAATTGAGGAGATACGGAGCCTCTACGGACTAAACAAACCGCTCTTACAACAGTACCTCGCGTACCTCCAGAGCATCCTCTCGTTCCAGTTCGGTTACTCCATCCTGCGGAGTCAACCGGTCTGGGAGATTCTACGCCCCAAGCTGTTCAACACGCTCGTCCTGCTCGTTCCGGCGCTCGTCACGACGGCCGTGGTTAGCTCGCTGGCGGGAATGTACGCCGGGTGGAACCGCGGGAGCTACTTCGAGAAAGTAAGCATCATCACGACGACGTTCCTGCGGTCGACGCCGGTGTTCATCACGGCGATTATCTTCGTCATCGTGTTCTCGTACACGCTCGGACTCGTACCGGCGTTCGGGATGCGCGAAATCACCGCCTCCCCCGACGGGCTACTGGAGACCTACCTCTCGGTGGACTTCCTCTACCACTACATCCTCCCGTTTACCGTCGCCGTGCTATACTACAGTGGCGACTTCCTGTTGCTGGCCAGAAACGGGGTTATCGAGAAGAAGGGTTCGGAGTTCCTCAAACTCCATCGCGCAAAGGGACTGACGGAGATGGAGCAACTCGCCCGTGCGGGGCGGAACTCGATGCTCCCTATCCTGACGTACTTCGCGCTCCGTCTCGGGATGATCTTTCAGGGGCTCATCCTGCTCGAGGTCGTCTTCGCGTGGCCGGGTATCGGCCGCGAACTCGTCCTCGCCATCCAACAGCAGGACTACCCGCTCGTGCAGGCGGCCGTCTTCATCATGGCCCTCGCGGTCATCCTCGCCAACCTGGCTGCTGACGTGCTGTACGCGTACTTCGACCCGACGGTCTCGGCAAGCGGAGGTGAGTCGCTATGAGCACTGACGCGATGAACGGGGCGGTCGTATTCGAGCGCCTCGACCACTGGAAGCACGTCCTCGTAGACCAGCTTAGGTTCCTCCGCCGGGACAGACTCGCATTCGTCGGGGTCGTTATCGTCGCGGGGTTCCTCTTCCTGGGACTCTTCGGGCCGATGCTCGCACCCCACGACCCCATCGAACACGACATGGTGAACGCTGACGGGGCCATCATGCGCCTTGCGTCACCCAGCGCTGACGCACCGTTCGGAACGACCGCGTTCGGGAAGGACGTGCTCAGTCAGTTCCTCGCTGGGGCCAGACCGACGCTCATCGTCGGGCTGTTTGGCGGCCTCGGGACGGGGATTATCGGCTTCCTCGTCGGTCTCGTGAGTGGCTACTACGGTGGCTGGGTCGACGAGGTGCTGATGCGCATGACGGACTTGACGTTCTCGCTTCCGTTCATGCCGATGGCGCTGCTGTTGTTGACGTTCGTCACACCCAGCATCTGGCTTATCACCCTCATCATCGCGGGCTTCCTCTGGAAGATGCCGGCACGCGTCGTTCGGTCAGAGGTGCTTTCGGTGCGTGAACGGACCTTTGTCAAGTCAGCCCGGGCCAGCGGGGCGAGCGACCTGCGGACGATGTTGTTGCACGTCGGTCCGAACGTCCTCCCCATCGGGTTCCTCTACACGGCATACGGTGTCGCGTGGGCCATCGCGGCACAGGCGAGTCTCGCGTTCCTCGGCTTCGGTGATCCGACGATGACCAGTTGGGGACGAATGCTCCGCCAGGTGTTCGAGTCGGGGAACATGCGCATCGCCTGGTGGTGGGTGTTCCCGCCAGCAATCGGTATCGCGGCGATTACCACCTCGGTGTTCCTCATCGGCCGCGCCTATGAGGAAGTCATCAACCCGGAGATTCAGACCGAACAATGACATTACTCGATATAACAGACCTCAAGGTCACGTACAGTACGAAAAACGGGAAGGTACACGCAGTGAACGACGTGTCCTTTTCCATCGGTGAAGGCGTCAACTATGGACTCGCCGGCGAATCCGGGTCCGGAAAGTCGACGATAGCCGAGGCCTTGCTCGGGTTGCTCCCGGACAACGGCCAGATCGAGAGCGGTGAAGTCCTGTTTAAGGGACAGGACCTGACGACGCTCAGTCCCTCGGAACGTCGTGATATCCTCTGGGAGGATATCGCGTATATCCCCCAGAGTGCGATGGACGCGTTGGACCCCGTGATGTCCACGGGGGCACAGATCCGCCAGGCAATCCAGAAGCATCGGAACGTCTCGAAGGCGAAGGCCCGCGAACGCGTGAGGGAGTTGTACGATATCGTCGGGTTAGACCCGAACCGTATCGACGACTATCCACACGAGTTCTCCGGCGGGATGCGTCAGCGCGTCACCATCGCGATGGCACTCGCACTCGAACCAGACCTCATCATCGCCGACGAACCCACCACGGGGTTGGACGTTATCGTCCAGGACAAGATTGTCGACAAAATCCTCGAGATTCAAGAGCGGATGGATAGCTCGCTCTTGCTCATCACTCACGAGATCGGCGTCATCGCGGAGACGTGTGACGACCTCTCTATCCTCTACGGTGGGAAGGTGATGGAACAGGGGAGCGTTGACAACGTCCTCATCAATCCGACGAACCCCTACACGATGGGACTCAAGAACTCCTTCCCGGAAATCGAAGACGGCGGTGACCCTGTCTCGATTCCGGGCTCACCGCCAAATCTCAGCCAAGAACCATCGGCCTGCGTGTTCAAGGACCGCTGTCCGTTCTCCACGGCGGAGTGTGAACAGTCCCATCCCGACCTTGTTGATCTCCCCAACCGGAATCACCAATCAGCCTGCCACCACGTGAAAAAGGCGGCTCAGATGCGGCGTGACGCCAAGGAGCCCGAAACGTGGGGCATTGCTGACGAAGACGACGGCGACAGCGGGACTGGCGAAGTCGTCCTCGAGACGCACGACCTCGAAAAGTGGTACGAACAGAGCCAGTCGCTGGTGAGTAAGTTCCGTGGCGAGAACCCCAACTACGTCCGAGCAGTCGATGGCGTGTCGTTATCTGTTCGCCGGTCGGAAATCCTCGGCGTCGCTGGCGAGAGTGGCTGCGGGAAGTCGACGCTGGGAGAGACCATCGCGCTGCTGAAGCAACCAACTGGCGGGAAGATTACCTTCGACGAGAAGTCTCACGAGTACTACCAAGACGGGAACATGAAGGAGTTCCGTCGAAAGCTCCAGATTATCTTCCAGGACCCGTTCGACTCGCTGAACCCACGTCAAACTGTCCGCCAACTTGTCGGTGAACCGCTCACCATCCACGATTACCGGACAGACGAACGGGAGGTGGCAATTAAAGAAACGCTCGAAAAAGTCGGGCTGACACCAGCCACGAAGTTCCTCGACCAGTACCCACACGAGCTATCGGGTGGACAGCGCCAGCGGGTTGCCATCGCCAGAGCGCTCGTCGTCGACCCGGACTTCCTCATCTGCGACGAGCCAGCATCGATGCTCGACGTTTCGCTCAAGGTCAACCTCCTGAACCTGCTTCGGCAACTCGCCGACACCGAAGACATCGGCATCGTCTACATCTCCCACGACCTGGCGAGCCTGGTGCAGGTGTCCGACCGCCTGGCCATCATGTACCTTGGCCGCGTCGTCGAGACGGGTGACGTCGACCGCATCGCGAGACAGCCGAAACACCCTTACACGAACTCGTTGCTGTCGGCCGCACCGGAGAAAGACCCCTCCGTTGGGCGGACGCGCGTACTGCTGGAGGGTGAACCGCCGGACCCGGTGAACCTCCCGTCCGGGTGTACGTTCGCTCCCCGGTGTCCGAAAGCCTCGGACGAGTGCTGGCGTGCGGAGCCCGCCCTCACCGAGGCGGGCGATGCGGAACACATGGCGGCGTGTTACTTTCCGGAAGATGAGGTTGACCAACCAACCGTCGTCGACGAAGCCCGGACGCCCAGCAGTGAGAGCATGAGCGACTGACCGGATGACTCCCTTCGACATGATGACACTCGAACTGGTCCCTCCGTCGACCTTGACTTCCCTCGTGGCCGGAGAGCTACTTATGCAGGGCCTCGTAGCCAGAGAGCTACTCACGCTGGGTGGAATCACGGTACTCGCGAAACTGATGGTACTCTCGGCGTTCTTTTCGTCGTCCGAGATTGCGATGTTCTCTCTCGCGCAGCACCGCATCGACAGGCTCGTTGCCGAGGGAACACCCGGTGCCGAGACGCTTCAATCACTGAAGTCCGACCCGCACCGGTTACTCATCACCATCCTCGTCGGAAACAACCTCGTGAACATCGCGATGTCGTCGATTGCGACGGGGCTCTTCGCGCTGTATCTCACCCAGGGACAGGCTATCTTCGCCGCGACATTCGGCGTCACGGCGTTGGTGTTGCTGTTCGGCGAGAGTGCGCCGAAATCGTACGCCATCGAGAACGCCGAGCAGTGGGCGCTGTCAGTTGCTGGTCTACTGCGGCTATCTGAGTACCTGCTGTACCCCCTCGTGGTCACGTTCGACCGGCTAACTCGGGTAGTCAACCGGCTCACGGGGAGCAAAATGAGCGTCGAAACGTCGTACGTCACCCGAGACGACATCCAGGAGATGATCTTGACCGGAGAGAACGAAGGCGTCATCGACGCTGACGAGCGGGCGATGCTCGAGCGAATCTTCCGGTTTACCGCTACCATCGCCAAAGAGGTGATGACACCCAGACTGGACATCACAGCAGTCCAGCGCAGTGCCGACGTGGAAGAGGCAATCGTCGCCTGCCTCCAGAGCGGTCACCATCGGATGCCAGTGTACGACGGATATCTGGACAACGTCGTCGGCATCGTCGAGTTAGGGACCCTCGTCCGTGAGTTCCGGTACGGCGAGAGTGACCCTGCGGACCTCGACCGTGTCATCGAACCGACGTTGCACGTCCCAGAGAGCAAAAACGTCGATGACCTCCTCGCGGAAATGCGGCGTGAGCGGGTCGGGATGGCCCTCGTTATCGACGAGTTCGGCACGACGGAAGGTCTCATCACGAAAGAGGACCTCGTCGAGGAAATCGTCGGCGAGATTCTCAGAGACGAAGAGGACGAGCCTATCGAGACCATCGACGAGTCGACGCTGCTGGTACGGGGAGACGTGAATATCGAGGTCGTAAACACCGCCCTCGGTATCGACCTTCCCGAAGGACAGGAATTCGAGACGATTGCCGGTCTCGTGTTCAATCGAGCAGGGCGACTCGTCGAGAAAGGAGAGACCTTCACCCACGAGACGACCGAACTCCGGATTGAGCGCGTCGACAACACGCGTGTGAAACGAGTCCGAATCAGCAAACAGTGGGAACACTCGACCACCGACGAACAGACCACACCGGCCCAGAGTTGAATCGCCCGAGAAATACCCAATCAAAAACACCCATGACAATACTCGCAGCAATCGGAGAGGAACAGCATTCACAGCACGTCGTTTCGGTCGCGTACGACCTGGCAGAGACGTACGGAGAGACGCTCGTCGCGTTGCACGTGGTTCCGAAAGAGGAGTTCAATGAACACAAAGAGGCAATCAGAGCCACCCCTGGGTACGCCCACTTCAGCCTCGACCAAGAAGAGAGCAGCGGGGCCGAGTTCGCACAACGGGTCGTCGAAGAATCCCTCGACGACTTCGACCGGGACAAAGTCGAGCCGCGGGGACGGGTCGGCACACCAGCGGACAAGATACTGGCCGAAGCCGAGTACATCGACGCGCGGTTCGTCGTCATCGGGGCGAAACACCGTTCCCCAGTCGGAAAGGCGCTCTTCGGCAGCACGGCCCAGAAGGTTCTCTTGAATTCGGACTACCCGACTGTTACGACAACGGACAACTGACTAGACTGTCGGTATCGAATTCGACGGTTAAAGAACTTCTTGGTCCGAAGCCCTACGTCCAGCGAATTGAGGGATGTGAACCGCCTCAGAGTCGAGTCAAGGGGAATCGAAAAATTCCTGTATCCAGCAAATCGCAGAGCGATTTTCGAGACCCCGAGGCACTCGCCTTGCCCATCTGTAGAAGCTCACACTCACCAACCTTCACCACCAACTCAGAACTGGTCCCAGAACGCCCGAAACGCCGCGGACGGGTCAGTCGCGACCCACCGGAGCGCCGGAAGCACGTCGTACTTGACGGCTCGAACGCCAACGATTGCGAGTCCGCTAAACAGGATTCCCGCTCCGACGATACCGGGAATGCTCCCGTACCCGTTAGTAAAATCAGGTGCGACGACAGCGAGTAAACTCACGAACACCAAGAGTGCCACCCCGATTTTCAGAAGCGTGTCTGAAAGTCGCTTCCACCGACTGGGTCGGTACTCGTCGGCGAGTTCGGTTTCAATCGTTCGACGCCAGTCGTCACACGTTCGGAGTTGTACATTCTCCAGAGACTCCGTTTTCTCGTCCGTTGCCGACCGCTGTCGTTCCTGTGCAGTCTCAATCATCGCATCGCGGTCGATGTCGGTGAGAACGCGAATCCGCTCGATTGTGAGATATGCGTCCGCCAAATCGGACCGCAGTTCTTGGTTCGCCCGGTCTTCAAACGCTAACTCGAATTGCCGGTCCGGATACGTGACTAACAGGTCGAAATCGGAGACTCCGGCGGCGATTCGAGTCCGGATTTTTCGCTCGTCTCGTCGCCGCTTCGCCGGTTCTACATCCTCGAACGCAGACTGCACGCGCTCGCGTTGCGTCCGGGTGAGAAGAGAGGAGACGGAGTCTGACATGAGCGTGGGTTTGTCGAACAGAATATATCAACCTATTGTTGAATGGATTTCACCGACGGCGCAAGTCGGTCAAACCGGGTCAGAACAGCGGGTGTACGACCATACACCCACCACGAATATCCGCCTATACGCCCGTATACGGGCGGAAACTGGCTAAAAACGTCTTTGGGGTCTATAGCCGACCACACGGTACCGACAGGCGTCAATGTCACAAATCAGTGACTGGTTTTCGAATGTGCGTGGACGCATCGAACCACCGAAACGGTTGCAGGCGCTGCTCGGGGCGGTCGGAATAGCCGTCGGCGGTGCGCTGTCGTCGTTTGTCGTCTTCATGCTGTTTCGACCGGCGGTGTCGGGGGTGCTACAGCCATCGTTTCCGGCACTCAGTACGCTCTTGATAACGAAGGGTGCCCAAGTTGGGTTCGGCTTGTTCGTGGTCTCGTATCTGGGGCTCACGCGTCAGTGGGACGAATACGTGCACTTGCGCCGACCGACTGTCCACGGCGCGGTCTGGGTCGTCATCGGCAGCATCGGACTCGACATCATGGTAGCAGTCTCGAAACTGGTGTTGCCGGTTTTCGGACTCTCACTCGGCGTACTCAGTGGTGCTGGTGCAGATGGGATGGACGTCGGCCTCGCTACGTGGCCGGTCATCTGGCCCGTCATCTTCGGTGGACTCTACCTGTTTCCCGCACTCCTCGAAGAACAGTTCTTCCGCGGACTCGTTCAGGGACGGCTCCGCGACAGTTTTCACCCAGTCTCGGCGGTCGTCTTGGGGGCGGGGCTTTTCGCGCTCGTCCACGGATTGTACGGCATCGCTGGCGGACCCGAGTTCCTCGCGACGTACCTCATCCACCTCTTCGGCCAAGGACTGGTGTTCTGTCTGGTCTACGAGCGGACGGATAACCTTCTAATCGTCGCACTGGTCCACGCGATTTCGTGGACTAACAGCGGGTTCCCGTTTTTCGGACTTCTCTGACGGTGAATCTGTAATTCCGCGTCGAGTCCGCTCGTTGGGTGTCGGCATTCGGTCGAGTCTCGAAGAAACACGCTGCGGTTCAGATGTGAACCAGAACCAATCTTCCATTATTATTTAAACTATACTCCGTAGGGAGATTGCAATGCTATGCGATACATTATCAAACATACCCACAATGGCAACAGAGCAAGAACAGACTTGGACGGTCGAAACAGAACAGCGCACAAAGAGCATCGAAGAGTTGGACCTCCACGAGATACGCGGCCAGCCCGTTTTCAAGTTCGTCACTGCGTTCCTGATTGGTGCAGTGTTCTTCCTCGTTCCCGTACCGTATCAAGGCGAGTTGACGGTTCCGTTCGACATCGTAGTGAGTACAATCACGGAGACGTTCCCCACAGCGGTTGGCGTGTACGCACTTGCGGTAATCGTCGCCGGTGGGGTGTTGACCACTGGAGCGAAGATTGGTGACGGGACCGTTTCCGGATACGACCTCTCGTACTTCGAGACGTCGACCGCATTCTGGATACTTCGTCTCGCGGGCGTCCTCGTTGCACCGCTCATGTTCTTCAAACTCGGACCGGCGTGGCTCCACACCCCCGGAACTGGGGGCCTCATGTGGGGGACGCTGGTGTACAGCGTCGGCGTCATTATCCCAATCGGTGCGGTGTTCATCACCATCTTCGTCGAGTTAGGTGGACTGGAGTTCGTCGGGACACTCGCTCGCCCGGTGATGCACCCATTGTTCAAAATCCCCGGACGGGCGGCGCTGGACAGCCTCGCCTCCTGGGTTGGTTCGTACAGTGTCGGTCTGTACGTCACCCGCAACGTGTTCGAGCAGGGAGGCTACAACAAACGGGACGTCTTCACCATCGCGACGTGTTTCTCGACGGTGAGTATCGGGTTCGTCGGCGTCGTTGCAGCGACGCTCGATATCCTACACCTCTTTCCGGTGGTCTTCGGGGCGTACTTCGTGTGTGTCATCGTGACCGCGGCAATCTTGGTTCGCATCCCCCCGATTTCGCGTGTTCCCGAGGAGTACATCACCGAACCCGACCCGGAAACGGCATTCTCCGGCTCACTCAACGAGTACATTCGGCTAGCGCTCTCCCAGGCAGTCGAGAAAGCGGATCAGGGAGAGACGTTCCTGGAAGCGGCCAAGCGTGGGTTCGTCGACGGGCTGAAACTCACGATGCTCATCCTCGGGACTATCCTGACTGTTGGGCTTGCGGCGACGCTGCTGTCGGCAAATACGCCTCTCTTCGATATCCTCGGCCAGCCACTGACGCCACTGATTGCGGCGCTCGGGATTCCGAATGCGGAGACGGTCGCACCGGCAACAATCGTCGGTATCACCGAGATGTACGTGCCCGTCCTCCTGGTCACTGGAGCGGCACTCAAAGCCAAGTTCTTCATCGCCGTGCTGGCCGTCTCTCAGCTCATCTTCTTTTCGAGCGTCGGCCCGATGACGATGGATATGTTCAGCGACGTTCCGATTCGCTTCCGCGACCTCGTCGTCTTGTTCGTCATGCGGACCATCGTCCTCGTCCCGATGATTGCGGGCATGACGCACCTCGCTGCGGCTGTCGGCCTTCTCGGCTGAGAGACGACACCGCCGCGTTTCGGTCCCCGTTTGCTCTGTTCCGTTTCCAAACCGTCTCAGTGCCGACGCTTCGCGTTCAGAGCAATTCCAGAAACGCGGCTACGAGTTTCTGCTCAGTACGTCGAAGGTAGTTTAGGCTATCCTAAAAACCGAAAAGGTCAAACCGATTTAGGTTAGCCTAAACAACATGCAGGGTGATGCGATGAACGAGACGGAACCGACGCGCCGCGCGTACCTGAAGTACGCAGGGGCGGTCGCCGCCGGAGGCCTACTTGCTGGCTGTACAGCAGATGGGAGTACCGAGGCCCAGGAAACGACGACCGGCGAGACGGCATCCCCGGAAACAACCGAGTCCGAGACTGAACAGACGACCGTCAAACCGGCGGAGTCCTACTCGGTGTCGATGGCCCCCGTGGGAACTGTCGAGTTCGACGCACCCCCGGAGCATGCAATGGTCGTGTTCTCCCACTACGCCGACATGGCCGTCGCGCTGGGACAAAGTGAAACGGTCGAGTCGCTCTACGCACCCGAATTCGCCGGGAAATCGCTGGAGACGTTCTATGCTCGCCTTGACGGGGTCTCGCTCGAATGGGACGGCCTTCCCGACCCGCTTTCCGACGGCGTCGACAAGGAGATGCTGTACGAACTCGACAGCGACGTTCACTTCGTCGACCCCTCCTACGTCGTCGAAACGCAGGACGGGTGGGACACCGACGATATCGAGGAAATCGCCGACAACGTCGCCCCGTGGTTCGGGAACTACCACAGCGGCCTGACCGACAAGCCCGCAGCGGCGTACGTCGACAACTACCGCTATTACACCCTCTGGGAACTGTTCGAGAACGTCGCCGCAGTGTATCAGGAGCGACAACGCTACGAGGCGCTTCGGGCGGTGTACGACGACGTGGTGAGCGAAATCGAATCATCGCTTCCCCCCGAACCGGAACGTCCGACTGCGGCCCGCGTCACGCTCATCGACGATACCTTCTACGCGTACAAGTTGAACGCCCCCGGATTTTGGCACGCGGACACACGACCACTCGGCGCGACTGACGCGTTCGCCGATATCGACTGGGACGGAACGTGGGGTATGTTCGACTACGAGACGATGTTAGAGACCGACCCCGACGTTATCTTGCATCTCTGGGGAATGTCGCCGGGGTACTACATCGACGACATCCGCAAGCGAGTCGCGAACCACCCGGTCGGGAGTCAACTATCCGCGGTGCAGAACGACCGCTTTTTCGCCGGTGGTGTCCGCTTCCAGGGACCGATTACGAACCTGTTCCAACTCGAACTGACGGCAAAGCAACTCTATCCCGAGGTGTTCGGCCAGTGGCCGGGATACGTCCCCGGAGAGCCGTACCCGGAGATTCCCGAAGACGAGCAGTTATTCGACCGGAAACGGGTCGCCGACATCGTCGCTGGAGACCCGTAGCAAGCAGAAAGGGACGAAGCAACTGAACAGCACAGCACACAGCAGACCACGATACAAAATCGAAATGGTCGGAACGACACTCATTCAGATTCGAAACCACATCGAAACGCTCGCCGCTGACGAGGGTGATTTCACCATCGTCTGTGGACGAACAGGAGAACGGCCGGTACCAACCGCAGGACTCACGTTCGGGGACCGTGCGACCGCCGAAAACGCCGTCCGGGCGGCGACGCAGTATCGCTCCGCACTTCGACGGTACGACCCGCAACTCCCGTACTACGACCTCATCGTGACGCAGGACGGCAAAGAGCGGCCGACACCCGCTCGCAGTTGGGGCAGTGCTCTCGACGAAGGGCACATCGGCGCGGCAGCGGTCGGAAATCCAAAGGAGGAGGGTGATCGACCCGAACGCATCGAGTTCTGTCACAGTGTCGCCGCTGCGGTGTTCGAAGCACTCAGTAATACCGGACACAGGACTGTCGAGACAGCAGTCATGGACGCGTACTTCGACCTCGCGGAGACGATATCGAGTCCGGACGAACTCTGTTTGCGTCTCCTCGAGAGCATGGCAACAGAACTTCACGCGCACCTTGAGTCGGCCGAGCAGGCAGACGTGCTTGCACGCGCTGCATCCCGCCTTCCGACACCGCCCGAATCGGCGGACTCGCTGGAGGCGACGCTCGGCGAGATGGAACGACTCGGACTAGTCGGTTCCTACTCGTGTTCTTCGTGGACGACGAACCCCGACGACGGAACAAAATCGGCTGACATCACCCTCAAGGAGTATGCACTCTCAGCGCGGAATGGTCGTCTACCGGCGTTACCGGTCGTCCTCGACCTCTATCGTCGACGAGGGCCGTGGAAGCCGATTTCGCTTCACGTCACTCGTGCCGACGGTGGATGGCGTGGAAGGGTCGCGGTGTCGACAGAATCGGAAGGGGTCGGTCTCGCAAGCGTCCCGATACACCCCGGCGTCCCCGAATGAGTCACAGTCGGCCCCGACTTCGATAGCCGCGACTACTCACGGACGGAACCCGCGAAGGAACCCCGTTGCGAGTCCGCCGCCGCCGAGCGAAACGCCGAGTTCGAACGTCCGCACGACGAATACAGCAGCAGCAGCGCCCGCCGCCGGTGCACCCGTGGTGAGGACGAGCGCACCGGCCAACAGGACATCGTACGTCCCGACGCTCCCCGGAACGGGGACGATACTCACCGCCTGTGGAAACGGAATCATCGCGATGATTGGAATCAGGCTGACTGTCGTCCCAGTGCCTGCGAGCGCAACCCAAATCGCAACCGCAATCGTCAGTTGTTCGATGATTCCCCCGAGCGCGATGAGTCCGAGCAGTACCGGTGCGTTCCGAAAGTACACCACTCGTTCCCAGAACTTGTCGACGGCTTCAGCAACGGCGGCTCGGCCGTAGGGCGTCTCGTGATAGAGACCGGACACCGCGCGGACAATCGGGGTGAGTACGATGACAAGGACCGCAGAGAGAAGCGCCCGACCCCAGACGAGTACGGCACCGACGACGCTCAAGACAGCAATCGCACTGGCCAGCGTCAGAAGCACGAACGTCGGCGTCAAACCACCGAGTAGGAGAATCCCGGAGAGAACAGCCGAAAACAGGAGTTGCGCCACTGACCTGATGTACTTCGCGACGCCGCGAACCCCCAACGCCTCGCTGTAACTCGTCCCGGTCTCGACCCCGAAAAAGTGCGCCATAATCGGCTCGGAACTCACCGGCCCGGCGGGGCTGAGCACGTCGAAAAAGTCGCCCGCGAAGGCGAACTGCACGCTCTGCCGTGGAGAGAGACCGTCGCCGAGCGGGCGAACAGATGCCCAGACGGCGATTCCATCGACAGTAGCTTCGGCGATAGTCAACGCGAGGACGACCCAGACGGCCCACGGCGCAACCCCTGCCACACGCGCAACAACCGCTTCGGGACCGACGTACCAGAGGTACGCCGCTAGCGCGCCGATTCCGAGGGACCCACCCGCGACGAACCGAACCCCGCGTCTCACACCTGAACGCAGGTGTTGACAGTGTAAAAGCCCGCCGTGGGAGAATGAGATAGAGAGATTCGTTCGAGTACTAAACCACGCGGAGACGGCCGATGGCCGTGGATTTATGCTCACGAATTACTACTAGCCCCGATGTGGACACCCCGTTCGAAATTCTCCGACTCGACCCGGACGCAGACGAGGACGAACTCGTCGATGCGTATCGCAGGCGGGTGAAAGAAGCACACCCGGACCACGGCGGCTCGGCCGACGAGTTTCAGTTGGTTCGAGCGGCGTACGAGGCGATTCGAGCGGGATACGAACCCGGAGATGGAGCGGTCGAACTCGTCGATAAAGGCGGCCGTGGTGTGAATATCGACCGCGAGACAGACGCCGCCAGAGAAGCGAATACCGAGCAGGATGCAGCCGAAGATACCGAACCGGACCGACCGGGTACACGAGTCGAGTATCTCGACTACGACGTGCTCGACGAACACGGCTGGTCGCTCACCGACGAGGACCTCTTCGAGAAAGCGGCCGCCGAGGGGCTGAGCACGGACGTATACGGCGAGGTGTTCGTCGAACCGCGGACCTGCCTGCTCAAGGCCGCCGAAAACGACGGGCACAGTTGGCCCTACGCCTGCCGCGGCGGCGCGTGTGCGAACTGTGCAGTCGCCGTCGTCGAAGGCGACATGGAGATGCCCGCGGACCACATTCTCTCGGAGGAGATGATGGACCACGGCATCAGACTCTCCTGTATCAGCCTCCCGACGACTGACGAGGTCAAAGTCGTCTACAACATCGAACACCTCCCCGGACTAGACGAACTTCGACTGCCGCCGCAACACGTCCGAAAAGTCCGCCCGAACGACTGAGTCGCGGGCTATACACGCGGGAACCCGGTTGTGCACGTTGCACGCCCTGCCGCGGCTGAATTAAGCTTCGAACGCGTCCGTACTCTGTAGTGACACGCTGGTTCGCCCGTCACACGACCCCAATCAACCGACTGACCGGCGCGGTCATGCTGGTCGTCAGCGTCTACTACCTCCTCATCGTCTTCGACGTACTCGGCGTGGCGAGTCAACTCGAAGGGACCTACATTACAGTTCGCTGACGGAAAACGTGCCGGATACCGCCGCATTGGGGGTGATTAATAGCGTACGGTTCTCGCGATTCTGCGTCGATGACGACCTTTATGCACGTCCTCGAACGACGCCCCGATATGGCAATCGAGTCGGGAGACCGCGTCGCTATCGCATACGTCGGGCGTTTCGAGGACGGGACCGTCTTCAACACGTCTCGCTACGAGGTTGCAGTCGAACACGGCCTGTTCGAAGCCCAAGAGCGGGACCGAGACGACTACGCCCCACGGTCGTTCGTCGTCGGTGCCGGCGAGATAATTCCCGGTCTCGACGAGGCGGTCGTCGGAATGAGCGTCGGCGAAGAAGCAACTGTAACCGTCCCACCGGAAGACGGCTACGGCGAGTTCGACCCCGACCGGGTTCGGACGTACGCCCCCGAGACGTTCGAAGGGATGGTCGGAGAAAAAGCGGAAGTCGGCTTGCACGTCCACGCCGAAAACGGACTCCACGGCGACGTCGTCGCCGTCCGAGAGGACGCCGTCGAAGTTGACTTCAACCACGAACTCGCCGGGAAAACGCTCGAATTCGACATCGAAATCGTCGCGGCCGAGTGAGCGGTGAAAAAGAAGACTGACGTCAGTCGCTTACAGCGAGTGTTTCGGGATGATTTCCGGGTCTGGCGTGTAGTTGACGGCGGCCTCGACGCGGAACACGTCGGCGAGGAGTTCTTCGGTGACGACCTCCCGCGGCGGGCCCCAGTCGTATAGTTCGCCGTCCTGCATGGCGACGAGGTAGTCGGCAAAGCGCGCCGCCTGTGCGATGTCGTGGAGAACGACCGCGACGGTGACGCCGCGTTCTTCGTTGAGTTCTCGAACCGTCTCCAGCACGCGGAGTTGGTGGTGTAAGTCGAGGTACGTCGTCGGTTCGTCCAACAGAAGCACGTCGGTGTCCTGTGCGAGCACCATCGCAATCCACGCGAGTTGGCGCTGACCGCCGCTGAGGTTGCCGACCTGTTTGTCGCGGATGTGCTCGACACCAGCGAGGTCGATTGCGCGTTCGACCGCGGCGCGGTCTTCCTCGCTGGTCTGTTCGAAGAAGCCGCGGTGGGGGTACCGGCCGTGATAGACGAGGTCTTCGACGGAGAGGGACGTCGGCGAGTCGTGTTGCTGCGAGAGCAGTCCGAGTTCCCGCGCGAACGCCTTGTCGTCGTACTCGTCGATAGCGGTTCCGTCGAGGTAGACGCGTCCCGCGTCGGGCTCAAGTTGCTTTGCGAGCGACTTCAGGAGCGTACTCTTTCCCGACCCGTTCGGCCCGACGAGCGCCGTAATCTCACCGCTCGGCACGTCGATACGGTCGCACTCAACGACCGGTTCCTCGCTCGTCGGGTACGACAGTTCGAGGGTCGAACCGGTGAGCGCGCTCTCGGGGCGCTCGCTTTCGGTAGCGTGTTCGCTCGTCTCGTCGGTCATGATAGTCTCGACCGAGTGCTCGTCCGCTTCGTCGCGTTCGTCAGATTTCAACTTTGACATCACACTTCACCCAGGTTCTGCTGTTTCCGCATGAGATAGAGGAAGTACGGGCCGCCGATGAGTCCGGTAACGATACCGACCGGCAACTGAGTCGGACTGAGCGCGAGGCGCGCGCCCACGTCAGCGGCGACCATCAACGCCGGGCCAGCAAAGACACACCCGACGACGAGGCGTTTGTAATCACTTCCGACCACGTTCCGGACCACGTGCGGGACGACCAGACCGACGAACCCAACGATACCTGCAACCGCAATACTCGCGGCGGCAGCAACGACGGCAACGCCCGAAAGAAGGAATCGGACCTTCTCGATAGACATTCCGAGCGAACGGGCGGTTTGCTCGCCGAGGAGCAGCACGTTCAACTGTCGGGAACTGATGAGCGCAATCGCCACGGAGGCAATCGACCACGGAAGCGCCATGCGAACTTGCTCCCAATCGGTTCCCGTGAGCGAACCGGTCGTCCACGCGATGGCGGACTGGACGACGCCGATGTCGTCGATGAAGACGAACAGGCCCGTCTGGAGGCTCTGGAAGATGGTTCCGACGATGACGCCAGCGAGAACTAATCGAACCGGCGACGTGCCGTTTTTCCACGCGATAAGGTAGACGAGCAAGAACGCAATCATCCCGCCGAGCGCCGCCAGAATCGGGAGGAAAAACGATAGCCCGGAGAAGACGACGAGCGTGAGGAGGATGAGTAGTCCGGCACCCGAGGAGACGCCGAGGACGAACGGACTCGCCAGTTCGTTCCGGGTGACCGCCTGGAAGATGGCACCGGAGACCGAAAGGTTCGCGCCGACGAGTATCGCCACGAGGACGCGCGGGAGTCGGATGTTCCAGACGATGAGCGTCCGCTTTCCGAGCTCCGGAAGCTCACCGCCGAAGAGGAACACCTGCCAGACCTGCGGGTCGAAAATAACCGCGGGGTCGAAGACGGCACGC
>NZ_JBZRPK010000165.1:0-1563 GCF_058382125.1 Haloferax sp. s1 | reverse complement strand
GCTCAGGACCGGACGGGTCGCTCGTAACTATGAGCTCCGTAGATAACCAACTCGAGAATTTGAAGGCAGAGATTACGAACGAACTCCCACGCGACATCTCGGTTTCCGACGTCAAGTACGAGGGTCCCGAACTCGTCGTCTATACACGCGACCCGAAGAAGTTCGCCAAGAACGGTGACCTTATTCGGAAACTTGCGAGTAAGCTTCGGAAGCGAATTACGGTCCGACCGGACCCCGACGTACTGTCCGACCCGCGTGAAGCAGAACCAGCGATTCTGGGCGTTATTCCCGAAGAAGCCGGTGTCACCGACCTCGACTTCCATATCGACACGGGCGAAGTCGTTATCGAGGCCGAAAAGCCCGGGATGGTCATCGGCCGACACGGGTCGACGCTCCGCGAGATTACGCAGAAAGTCGGCTGGACGCCCGAAGTCGTTCGCACGCCGCCTATCGAATCTTCTACGGTCTCGAACGTCCGCAACTTCTTGAAACAGGAACGCGAGGACCGCCGTCGTATCCTCGAACGGACTGGACGGCAGATTCACCGCGAACAACTCTCTAACGACGAGTGGGTTCGTATCACGACGCTCGGCTGCTGCCGCGAAGTCGGTCGCGCTTCGTTCATCGTCTCGACGCCTGAAACGCGCATTCTCGTCGACTGCGGTGACAAACCCGGCTCGGACGACGTGCCGTATCTACAGGTCCCCGAAGCACTCGGGTCGGGCGCGAATTCGCTCGATGCCGTCGTTCTCACGCACGCTCACCTCGACCACTCTGCGCTCATTCCGCTTCTGTTCAAGTACGGCTACGACGGACCCATCTACACGACTGAGCCGACGCGCGACCTCATGGGGCTTTTGACGCTCGACTACCTCGACGTGGCGTCGAAAGAGGGTCGTGCCCCGCCGTACGAGTCCGAGATGGTTCGCGAGGCAATCAAGCACACCATCCCGCTCGAATACGGCGACGTGACCGACATCGCCCCGGACGTGAAGCTCACGTTCCACAACGCGGGCCACATTCTCGGCTCCGCGGTTACGCACTTCCACATCGGTGACGGTCTCTACAACGTCGCGTTCTCCGGCGACATTCACTACGAGGACACGCGCCTGTTCAACGGCGCGGTCAACGACTTCCCGCGCGTCGAGACGCTCGTCCTCGAGTCGACCTACGGCGGTCGCAACGACTACCAGACCGACCAGCAGGACTCCGAAGAGCGACTTATCGAAGTCATCAACGAGACTTACGAGCGCGGCGGCAAGGTCGTCATCCCGGCGTTCGCAGTCGGTCGCTCGCAGGAAATCATGCTCGTCCTCGAAGAGGCGATGCGCTCCGGGAAGATTCCGAAGATGCCCGTCCACCTCGACGGGATGATTTGGGAGGCGACGGCCATCCACACGACCTACCCCGAGTACCTCCGTGACGACCTCCGCGACCGCATCTTCCACGAAGACGAAAACCCGTTCCTCGCCGAGGAGTTCAACCACATCGACGGTGGCGAAGCGGAGCGTCAGGATGTCGCTGACGGCGACCAAGCAATCATCCTCTCTACCTCTGGTATGG
>NZ_JBZRPK010000166.1:0-1581 GCF_058382125.1 Haloferax sp. s1 | reverse complement strand
GGTATCAGCTGGGCTCGCAGGATGTGCCGGAACTCTGGGAAGCGGTGAGTCGAGTGGAGAGACGTTCGGTGTAGGTTATGGTGACTATCAGACGACGGTGAAGGCCGCTGATTTCCCGAAGAAGCTCTACGTCTATGCCGTCCAGTCGGGGTGGTCGAATTGGCCTGCCATCATGCAAGCGTTCGAAGAGCAGTACGGCGTCCCACTGAACGACGACGACCGGTCCTCGGGAGAGGCACTCAATGACCTCAGAGCCCACGCACAGAACCCGACACACTCGGCGTACAACGGCGGGTACACCTACGGCATCCTGGCGATGAACGACGGGTTGACCCAGGCGTACAAGCCCGCAAACTGGGACGCGGTCCCCAAGAAGTTGAAGACGGACAACGGCCACATGACGGCGACGCGCCGCATGACGACGGCGGTCACGTACCGAAAGGACCTCTACGAGGAGCGCGGCCTCGACGCTCCGGAGACCTGGGACGACCTCCTCCAACCGGAGATTACCAAGGACCTTGCGCTCCAGACGCCGACCGCCGCCGTTGGGTTGGCCGCTGCGCTCTCGGTCAACAACGCTCGTGGCGGGTCGCTCGACGACTTACAACCGGTCATCGACTACTACAAGCAGATCAAAGACGGCGGTGCCGAGTTCACCGACAACTTCCTCGCACAGTTCACGAAAGGCGAGTACGCGACGTTCATCCGGTACGACTACTCGGGGCTCAACCTCAAGTACAACAACGACGAAATCGCCGAGGAGAACGTCGGCGTTGCGCTGCTCAAGGGGAAGAACGGAAATAAAGGCGCGTTCAACCAGCCGTACGGCTACGGGATGCTGAAGGACGCGCCGAACCCGGGTGCGTGTAAACTGTTCATGGACTACGTTCTCTCGCTCGAAGGCCAGCGAAAGTTCCTCGACGCGTACGTGCGTCCGATCCGCGCTCCCGAACTGGAGATGCCCGACGAGTTCCCTGACCAGAGTACCTACGACGAAACCGAATTCCAGGTCGACTACGGGTCGCTCGTCGAGAAGCAAGAGCGCATCATCCAGCAAATCAACCGCGAGGCCAACCTGTAGATGACAACAGACGGGGAACACGGTTTCGAGCGGATAGCCACTCAGAAGACCGGCATCCAGTGGACGGAGTGGCGACGCGAACGGGTTCGTATCCTCCTTCTCTGTCTTCCCTTCGCTGTCCTCGCAATTACGGCCGGGGTCGTCCCACTGTGGGAGATGGCGAAGATTAGCGTCTCTGAGTCACAGTTCGTGACCGGTGGATTCACCCTCGACGCCTACGAGACACTCGTCACCGACCCCTACTACCGAAGTGTCGCGGTCAATACGATCTGGTTCGCGGTTGCCACGACGCTCGGCAGTCTGGCCGTGGCGGTACCACTCGCACACGCCCTTGAGAAGTACGACCTTCCGGCGCAGGGTGCACTCGTCACCGTCATCTCGTTTCCGAACAGTTTGCCCGGCCTCGTCGCCGCGCTCATGATCATCCTCCTCCCCCGAAACAGCGGTGTCCTCACGAACCTCTTTGCGGTGTTTTCGGGGCGAGCCCCGACGTCGCTCGC
>NZ_JBZRPK010000167.1:0-1591 GCF_058382125.1 Haloferax sp. s1 | reverse complement strand
CCCCGAGTTGTTCCGCAGTGTCGGGTCCCTCGGCGTCCATCGCGTATCCCGGCGGCGTCGCCTCCGTCGGGTCGACACCGGCGATCGCACAGCCGAGGACGAGCGACTGGCCGACGTTGTTGCCGTCGCCAGTCCACGCCGCCTGCACTTCCTCGAACGAGCCGTCGTGTTCACGGATGGTGAGCAGGTCGGCGAGCGTCTGACACGGGTGGGCGTCGTCGGTCAGGCCGTTGATGACGGGTGCGCTGGAGTGTTTGGCGATTTCGAGCAGGTCGTCGTGGTCGAACAGGCGGGCCATGATGGCGTCGCCGTAGCGACCCAGCACGCGGGCCGTATCGGAGAGCGGTTCGCCGTGGCCGAGTTGGATGTCTTCGGGGCCGAGAAAGAGCGCGTGACCGCCCAGTTGGGTCATCCCCGTTTCGAAGGAGACACGCGTGCGGGTGCTCGGCTTCTCGAAGAGCATCGCCAGCGTCGCTCGGGGCAGTCGCGTCTCGTCGTCGCCGGCCTTGATGGCGGCGGCGCGGGTGAGAACGCGGTCTAACTCCGATGCGCTGATATCGTCGATGTCGATGAAGTGTGTCGTTTCGAGCATTGTCTTGTGTGTCGTGTCTCCGTGTCGATACTGCGATTCAGTCGTCCCCGAGGCGCTCGCAGACATCCACCAGCACGTCGATGGCGCTGTCGAACTCGTCGAGTTTGAGGTGCTCATCGGGTGCGTGGTCGAGGTCCGAGTCGCCAGGACCGTAGGTCGCCATCGGGCAGTCCCACACGCCGGCGAAGATGTTCATATCGCTCGTTCCGGTCTTGCGGAGCAAGCGGGGTTTCGTCTCGCCGACGTTCCGGATGGCAACGCGGAAGGCCCGCGCGACTTCCGTGCGGGGGCTTTCCATCACCGGCGGAATTGGCTTGTTCCAGTGGACGCTCCCGCGGGTGAGTTCGCCCTCGGCGACTTCGCGCACGTCTTCGATGGTGTAGCGCGGCGGGACGCGGAACTGCACGTCGACGGTCGCTTCGACCGCGAGGCCGTCTTCGGTGGGACCGCCATCGAAGCTGACGGGTTTGGTCGTCACCGTGTCGAAGACGCCGTCGCGGTCTTCGTCGAAGAAGTCGGCCACGCGCGACCACCACGCGACGGCCGACCGGATGGCGTTGTCCTCGGGGCGCGCGGAGTGTCCCCACTCGCTCGTCGCGACGTAGGTCCCCGAGAGGAAGCCGCGGTAGCCGAGGGTCACGCCGTCCCAGCCGGAGGGTTCGCCGTTGATGACGGCGTCGGGCTCCTCGCGGTCTTCGATAAGGTGCCACGCGCCGCGCGAGGAGGTCTCCTCGCCGACGACGCCGACGAACGAGACCCCCGTCTCGACGGCCGCGGCGGCCATCGAGCAGAGCGGGCCGGTCGCATCGACGCTCCCGCGACCCCAGAGCGTCCCGTCTTCGACCTTCACGGGAATGTCGCCGGGAACGGTGTCGATGTGCGAGGTCAGTAAGACCGAGTCGTCGGCGGGGGCCCGGAGGTTGCCAGCCTTGTCTGTCCAGACCTTGCGGCCGGGGCGCTCGTGGGATACCCTCTCGACGTCTGCCGCGGCCCCCTCGT
>NZ_JBZRPK010000169.1:0-1594 GCF_058382125.1 Haloferax sp. s1 | reverse complement strand
CGGCTGCCGCACGAGGCGTAATCCGTAGGACCGAACCGTACGACCGCGGCTGGTATGCCGCCCGTGGCGGCTGGTTCGGGGCCGGCGGCGATGGTAGTTTCGCGGTCGCTATCCGCCCGGCTATCGTGGATGACAAGATGGCGACGCTCTTTGCGGGCGTCGGTCTCGTCGCCGACTCCGACCCCGACGCCGAGTGGGACGAAGTACAGCTCAAATACCGACCCATCCTCGACGAACTCGAACGCGACGACTGAACGTTCGAGCCGTCTTTCGTACCGACTCACCACGACGATTAGAGACAACACGAGATGACAGCGCCGAACCGAAACACCCTCTGGGCACGAACCTTCGCCGACGAACTGGCACGCACCGGAATCAACGCGGTGTGCATCGCACCGGGCAGTCGCTCGACGCCGCTCACCGAGGCGTTCGACCGCCACGACGACATCGAGACGTTCTCACACCTCGACGAGCGGTCCGCGGCCTACTTCGCGCTCGGACGCGCCCGGCGGACGGGCGACGTGACGCCCATCGTCTGTACCTCCGGGACCGCCGCCGCCAACTTCCACCCCGCCGTCATCGAGGCGTCGCAGGCGCGCGTCCCGATGCTCGTCCTCACCGCCGACCGCCCGCCGGAACTCCGTGATAGCGGAGCTAACCAGACAGTCGACCAAGAGAAGCTCTACGGCGACGCCGTCCGCTGGTACAAAGACATGCCCGAACCCGAGGCGACAGACCGGAAGCTCCGGAGCCTCCGAACCACCGCCGCACGCGCCGTCTCGGAGGCAACGGGCGTCGATGCCGGACCGGTCCACCTCAATTTCCCCTTCCGAAAACCGCTCGAACCAACCTACGTCGAAGACGACGTTTCCGCCGACCTCAGCCGCGAGGCACTCGATGGCCGAAACGGTTCCCCGTACGTCAAGACGACGAGTGGCGCGCCCGAACTCTCGGACGACCATCTGCGAAAACTCGCGGACGAACTCGCTGTGGACCGCGGTCTCATCATCGCCGGCCCGGCGGACCCACCGGGCTTCAACGCCGAAGCCATCGCCGCCTTCGCGCACGCAACTGGCTTCCCCGTCGTCGCCGACCCGCTTTCCGGCCTGCGCTTCGGCGGCCACACCCGAACGACGACCGTCCTCGGCGGCTACGACGCCTACCTCGACGAGCGCGTCACGGCCGACTGGCCGGACCCCGAAGTCGTCGTCCGAATCGGCGCGTCGCCGACTTCCAAGCCGCTTCGGAAGTACCTCGCGCGCACCGACGCCCGGCAGTATCTCGTGGACCCGACGGGCCAGTGGCGCGAAGCCGAATTCATCGCGACGGACCTCGTCGAAGCCGAGCCATCGGTGCTCGCGTGGCGACTCTCGCAACTCGTTCGCAACCGTCCGGACACCGAGTGGAATCGACGATGGGCCGACGCTGAGGCGACCCACTGGGACGCTGTTGACGCCGAAACCGACGCATTCGAGGGTCGAATCGCGGCTGACGTGGCCGACCTCGCGCCCGAACCGGCGACCGTCTTCGTCTCGAACTCGATGCCCGTCCGCGACCTCGACCGATTCGCCCGCCCCTCTACCAAGGCACGAAC
>NZ_JBZRPK010000168.1:0-1594 GCF_058382125.1 Haloferax sp. s1 | reverse complement strand
GAGCCTGTCCAAGAATCCACTTGGCCAAGTACATCGGATACGCGGGTGACTCTACCTCCGACATACCTTTGACAAAAATACGACGGGTGGCGACTATCGTGCTATTGCGTCGGCGACTGCGTGGCTGTCCGGCCCCTGGCCGGACCGCCACAGCTTCAACAGGTTGTGCGTCGCTGAGAACAGCGACCACTCGGCACGTGCTCCCGTCTCTCCACGCAACAGGAATCTATCACACCCCCGCGTAACGTGTTGGCCGAACACCGGCTCCACGGTCTGACTTCGCTTGCGGTAGATTTGTTGCCCTCGTTTCGTTCGCAACTTCCGCTCCATCCGTTCTTTCGGGCCATACGAGTCGGGGATCCGCCCCCGGGGCGGATCCGCCTCTCGCAGTTCTTTCCGTCGCTTCCAGTCCTTGGTCGTAGCGATGAACAGTTCCATCTGCTCATCTGCTACCTGCGCGTTCGCGTTACTCCAATACCCGGCGTCGGCAAGCGCCCGCTCCGGGCGCTTGTCGTTCACCTCCTCACAGATCTCCAGCATCGGCTTGAGTTGCTGGACATCGTTTGCGTCAGTCGTCACATCCTGCGCAACGATGATCTGCATGTTACAGTCTACCATCGCTTGGCCGTTATAGCCCTGTTTCCACCCGTTGCGGGTTTTGAGCGTTTGACTCTCTGGATCCGTCGTGTTCGCCTTCGTGTCATCCGGGAGCCCCACCTCCTCCGGAGGTGTGGGCTTCCGGCCACGTTTCTTTTGACCTGATTCTTCCTCTTCCCGCTCTCTTTGACGAATTTTCTCGGCCTGCTCCTCCTTGCGTCGCTGTTCCTTGGAGTCAAGCCGTTCCTTGGCTTCTTGTAACCGTTCGAGACGACCCTCTTGCTCCCGGAGTTCCTCCGGGAGCTCGTCTCCTCGGTTTTGTGGTCCATACTCTTCATCTTCGGTCGCGTCAATCTCGGCAGCTTTGTCGAGGATAGCTTGGATTTCCTCGGTGATCTGGTCACGAGTCCGATTTTGGTCGAGGGCAGCGTCGCCCTGGACGCGACGGCCGTCCAGGGCGACTTCGCCCATCTCGGCCATGCCAGCTTCCCGACAGAGACGAAGAATCTCAACAAAGAGATGCTCGAACTCCTCGCGGTGGTTCTTGCGAAAGAGGCTGATCGTGCGGAAGTCGGGCTGTTGATTCGCGGCAAGGTACCGAAACGCGACGTCACGTTCGAGGAGCCGATCGAGTTTGCGGGAGCTGCGGATACCAATACAGTAGCCGAAGACGAGGACTTTCAGCATCATTACGGGATGGAAGGACGGCCGCCCGCGGCCGTCCTCCCGGTGGTCCGGATAGAAGGGATCAAGCCGGCCCTCGTTGTCGAGATGATCGATGACATCGGAGACGTAGCATTCGAGGCTATCCTCTTCGACCCACTCCGCGACGTTCTTTGGCAGGAGATGTTGCTGATCTTGGTCGTATTGAATGAAGTTGAACGTCACGAATGGATCCTTACGCTGTACAAGGGTTTCTACTAGATGAAATTTACGTCATGTGTACACAGTGCTCGTAGACTTTGAGGTATTCTGCCGATGTTTCTTGGACAGGCTC
>NZ_JBZRPK010000170.1:0-1595 GCF_058382125.1 Haloferax sp. s1 | reverse complement strand
CTCGTCGCCTACGCACCGGCGGGGGAGAACATGGCCGTCCTCGTTCACGTGCCGACGGCCAGCGCCTACTCCCTCGGCCGAACAGTCGGTATGCTCGTTGCCGCGCTGGTGCTCGTCGTCCTCTTTTCCCTCGCCGGATTGGGTGCAGTCGTCAACGCCAACACCGCCGTGCCGCTCGCGTCGCTTGCCGAGCGTGTCGGACGACTCCGTGACGGCGACCTCGACGTAGACCTCCCGATGTGGCGAACCGACGAACTCGGCGCTGTCGTCGACGGTATCGACGACTTACGGACCGACCTCCACGAACAGCGGTCGGACGCGGAGGCATACGGAGAACGCATTAGTCGCGCCGCAGACGGCGACCTCTCGGTTCGGTTGCCGACCGACTCGACCAGTCGGGACATGCGCGTCGTCGCCGAATCGTACAACGAGATGATGGATGCCGTAGAATCGACGGTCGAGTCCGTCTCAGCCTTCGGCGACGAAGTCACCGCCCGCAGCGACGACGTGGCGCAGGCAACTGCGGAAGTCCGCGATGCGGCCGACCAAGTTGCCCGGTCGGTCGAGCAAATCTCCGGCGGGGCCGAAGAACAGACCGACAACCTCGTCGCGCTCTCCGGCGAGATGGACGAACTCTCGGCGTCGGTCGAACAGGTCGCGGCGGCCGCAGGTGACCTCTCGACGCTCTCTGCGGAGGCCGCCGACCGAACCGACAACGGGATTCAGGTCGCATCAGCCGCCCTCTCGGGGATGGACGACATCCGTGAGGAGACCGACAAGGCGGTCGAAGAGGTCGAAGCGCTGGACGAACGCCTCGCCGAAATCGAGTCGATTACGGATGTCATCTCCGGTATCGCGGAGCAGACCAACATCCTCGCGCTGAACGCCTCTATCGAGGCCGCGCGCGCAGGCGACGCCGGCGAAGGGTTCGCCGTCGTCTCCGAGGAAGTCAAGCAACTCGCAGAAGAGAGTCAGGAGTACGCAGAGACCATCGCCGAACTCGTCTCCGACCTGCAGGACCAACGAGACGCTGTCGTCGAGCGAATCGACGAGATGCGCGACCGCGTTACCGAGGAAGCAGATGCGGTCGAAAACGCCATCGACTCACTCGACGGCGTGGTCGACCGAGTCGAAGAGACTCACCACAGCGTCTCCGAGATAGACCGCGCGACCGACGAGCAGGCCGACTCCGCACAGGAAGTGCTGGCGATGGCCGACGAAGTGGCTGGTATCGGCGAGGAAACGACGAGCGAAGCCGAGAGCGTCTCCGCCGCCGTCGAGGAACAGGCCGCCCGCTTGCAGGAGGTTGCGGCGGTCGCAACTGACCTCGTCGAGAGCGCGGACGACCTCGACGACGCACTCGCGCAGTTCGACCCCGATGCTGCTTCGGCTGTCGACTTTGACGCTACCGCCGCCGTTGACGTTGCTGCCGACGACGACACTGAACTCGACTTCGACCACGAGAACG
This sequence comes from Haloferax sp. s1, assembly GCF_058382125.1. Lineage (NCBI taxonomy): Archaea > Methanobacteriati > Methanobacteriota > Halobacteria > Halobacteriales > Haloferacaceae > Haloferax > Haloferax sp. s1. The sequence goes on along the minus strand of NZ_JBZRPK010000170.1, from coordinate 127 downwards.
CCGAAACGGACTCTGCGGGCGACCTCGGCCCGAACCGCCCGCCAGCGGCTGACGCCTGAAACATAACTCTCCCCAACGAATCGGCCCTCCAATTCCCCTGCGATTCGCCCCCCTAATTCCCCCGCAA
>NZ_JBZRPK010000657.1:0-12458 GCF_058382125.1 Haloferax sp. s1 | reverse complement strand
GTTTTATCGTGATTTTCGCTAAAGACTTTTGTTGGAACTGCTTCGGTGAGTAATCATCACCAGTATCGAGATAAATTCGGGCATCTGACTGTCCGCCGGGTATCGAAAATTCTGTGAACGTGAGCTTAAATCTCGCGGGTAAGTAGTTCAAAGCCTCTTGGAAACGTCACGATAACAAAGGTTGTCTGTGGTGTACTACGGCGTAACCGGAGCTGGTCCACTCGCGTGACGTGCGCATGACCGCCCGCACACGACGATGACAACACTATCAAAAGACGAGTTATTTCGCATCCTCAGCAACTCCCGGCGGAGGCAAATACTCTATTTCCTCCACCGTGCGGGTGAACCGCTCTCGTTGAAAGAACTCGCTGCGATGGTTGCAGCGAGAGAAAACGAGACCGCAGTCGAAGACGTGACCGACGAGGAGCGCCAGCGAGTGTACATCTCGTTATACCAGACGCATCTTCCAAAACTCGAAACTGCCGAGTTAATCGACTACGACGAAGAAGAACGAACCGTCGAACTCGTCGCGAGCGTCGCAAAACAGGGGTTTTTCTGGATGCAACCTGAGTCCCGCTATCCGTGGAACCGCTACTACGCCATTCTCGGTGTGCTTGGGTGGGTGCTGATTCTCGGTTTCTGGGCTGGCATCCCGGGGTTCGCGCTTCTTTCGTGGAGTATTATCGCGGTGCTCGTCTCGACCGTGCTGTTACTTATGGTCCTTGTTCAGTATCTGTTGGAAGAACGAGCTGGGATGACGTCTGGCGCATTCGAAACTCTGGTTGAGTGACATTTTATTTTGACCGATTGAGAAGATAGACATGGAGACCGCACATTCTCATATAATGACAATCAAATATCAACACAACTATCTGGGTACTGTTCAATATTATAACAACTCTCTCCTGACAGAGCGGTAAGATAGTCGTAACTGATGTATTTCGCCGTTTTGAAGCTCGTAGCCATTCTCTCGGAAAATGTTGAATTTCAGCACCAGTGCTGATTGTTACGGCTTGTTTACTCGCAGAATTTGCAGCCTACTCCCCGGACAAATCAGTGTGTGAGATTGTCAAACAAGTATATATCCCTGTTTAACCTATTATATCGCTGACCCTCTCGATTTGGGACGCGCCTGGTGGGGCGAACCCAACGTTGTGGTCTGTGCCGGACACACGGCTTGTGCCGGACATACTGTGGTCATCCCTCGATAGACCACGGGTAACGGTCGCGAACACGCGACTACACAGTGGGGGGAGGAAGGAACAATGGTTACCGATTCACTACAGACTGACACCGAAGTCGTCGATCAGACGCCGCAAGAACAGCTCGAAGAGATAACTGGTGGGGTGCGCGAAGTTTCCGAACAATCCGAGACTGAGGCCCTCTCGAAAGACGTGGTCTTCGAGATTTTGAAAAATCAACGACGACGTGACGCCCTCAGATTCCTGAAAGCAAACGACGGTGAAGCGAAGCTCGGTGACATGGCCGAGTTCATCGCAGCGAAGGAAAACGACATCGAGATTAAAGCACTCTCGTCGAGTCAACGAAAGCGCGTGTATATCGGTCTGTATCAGTGCCATCTCCCGAAGATGGACTCGTCCGGTATCGTCGACTTCGATAAGAATCGCGGCGACATCACGCTTCTCGAAACTGCGAAACAACTCGACCAGTATCTCGACGGCGATATTGTCACCATGCAGGAACAGTCAGACCAGTCCGCGGGTCTCATCTCGTCATCAAAGCGAAACCTAACCATCGCCGCTGGCGTTGCCGCGACTGTCTCGGCAGGATTGCTTGGCATTCCCGGCCTCGAACAGGTCCCTACCGCAGGATGGGCTGTCTTGAGTACTGCGACACTCATGGCTATCACCGCGATGGAGTCGTACAAAGACAAACTCCACGTGTGAGCCGCCTGCGCACCTGACGGTTCGGGCACTTCATCGCCAAACTCCGTTTTTTGACGACTTCGTCGCTAGCTGTATCCCGTCCGTTCGACTCCCCAACAATTAACGCTCTCCGAACCATCGCCGCTTCTGATTTCACTATATTCACTCTCTGCGAGTGATTCACATTTGTTTCCTTAATTTGAACCCGGATTCTAGAATTGTCCGTATAACAATCCCCATCGCCCGCCCTGTCTCTCCTATGACTTACTCACGTCCACGGTCACGTTTCGAGCACGTCTCTGGGTCGGGAGGGGGCCGATGAACGACCGCGTCACCGAGGCAGTCGTTCTTGCGGCCGGTGAAGGGCGGCGGCTCCGGCCGCTGACCACCTTCCAGCCGAAGCCGATGCTCCCGGTTGCGAACCGCCCGGTCGTAGAGTACGTCCTTGACTCGCTTTTCGAGTGCGGCATCGAACACGTGGTCGTCGTCGTCGGCCACCGTGCCGACCGCATCCAGACACACCTGTCTGCGACGTATCCCGACGCCGACATCGACTTCGTCCAGCAGGACTCCAGACTCGGAAGTGGACACGCACTCCTGCAAGCTGACACCCAACTCGACGGTCCGTTCGTGGTCTGCAACGGCGACAACGTCGTCAACGCTGACATCGTCTCGAAGGTGCTCGAACGCTTCTCGATGACCAACTCGGTTGCGACGGTCGCTGTCGCCCAGTCCGACACGCCCGAAGAGTACGGCGTTGTAGTCGAAGACAACGGCCGAATATCCGATATCGACGAACACGCCGTCGACAGCGAGAGTTACCTCGTCAACGCCGGTGTCTACGTTTTCGACACGACCGTCTTCGATGCACTCCGGCGTATTCCGCCACAAGACGGCGAGATACGACTACCGGAGGTCGTACAGTACCTCGACAGTCCCGTTACGTCTGTTCTCGTCAGCAGCGGTTGGCTCGACCCCTCACACCCGTGGGGACTTCTCTCCGTCACTGAGTCGCTTCTTGCGCGCCGGCACGCGTCGGTGATAGCGGATTCCGCGCGGATTCACGGGCGCGCACTTGTCGAAGAACCAGTCATCGTCGGTGACGACTGCGATGTCGGGCCGGGCGCAGTCATCAGCGCCGGGTCGTGCCTCCAGAACAACGTCACCGTCGGTGCGAACACCGTCATCGAGCGGTCCATTCTCTCGACTGACGCCCGAATCGGCGCTGGTGTCGTCCTCCGCGACTCCGTCGTCGGTCCCGGCGCACACGTCGGTGATGGCGTTATCTCGCCGGGCGGGCAGGCAGATGTTATCCTCGAAGGGCGACTCTACACTGACCGCCGCCTCGGGAGCATCATTGGCGACCGCGCCGAAGTCGGTGCGAACGTCACGCTCACACCGGGGAGCCGCGTCGGTGCTGAGGCTGTCGTCGGAGAGGGAACGGTCTTACACGGCGATGTCCGCGAGCGCGTGGAGGTGACGCACTAATGTGCGGAATTACCGCTTGCATCGGAACCGACGACTCCGTCGATTCGCTGGTCGATGGACTTCGCCGCCTAGAGTACCGTGGCTACGATTCTGCCGGTGTCGCCGTAAAGAACCCCGCCGGTATCTCGCTGACAAAGCGTGTCGGCGAAGTCTCGGAACTCGTGGCAGCCGTCGAACAGAACCCGATTTCCGGCGACTACGGTATCGGACACACGCGTTGGGCGACCCACGGCGGCGTCACCGACGACAATGCACATCCCCACACCGACGAGGCGGAGCGCATCGCCGTCGTCCACAACGGTATTATCTCGAACTTCCAGTCGCTTCGAAGCGAGTTGGAAGCACGAGGACACACCTTCAGCAGCGAGACCGACACCGAGGTCGTCCCACATCTCATCGAGGAGAACCTGCGAGACGGCGCGACACCAGAGGAAGCCTTCCGCGCTGCGGTTGGCAGCCTCTCGGGAAGCTATGCGCTCGCGGCAATCATCGAAGACGAGCAGGCGATTTTCGCGACGCGGTCCGGTTCGCCGCTCGTCCTCGGCGTCGGCGACGGTGAGTACTATCTCGCAAGCGACGTGCCAGCGTTCATCCAGCACACGGAGCGCGTCGTCTATCTCCACGATGGCGACTTCGTCGTTGTCACTCCCGATGGGTACGACATCACCGACTCTGCCGGTCGGGCAGTCGACCGCCCGGTCGAGTACGTCGAATGGGACCCGGAGACGGCGACGAAGGGTGGCTACGAACACTACATGTACAAGGAAATTAACGAGCAACCCGGCGCGCTCCGCCGCACCACACAGGGGCGGTTGAACACGCACACAGGCGGTGTCGAACTCGAAGAGTTCTCTCCGGAATTCTTCGCCGATGTCGAGCAGGTTCACCTCATCGCGATGGGCACGTCCCACCACGCCGGGATGTACGCGGCGTCGCTCCTCAATTCGCGCGGCATCCCCGCACACGCGTTCATGTCGGGGGAATACTCCGTCATCAAACCGCCGGTGACGGACGACACGCTGGTTATCGCGGTCAGTCAGTCGGGTGAGACGGCGGACACCCTCGATGCCGTCCGCCGTGCGCGCGCGGCGGGTGCGAGAACGCTCGCAGTCACCAACGTCGTCGGGTCCTCGATAACCCGCGAGTGCGATGACGAGTTGCTCATCCGCGCCGGTCCGGAAATCGGCGTCGCGGCGACCAAGACGTTCTCTTCACAGGTAACGGCGCTCACGCTTCTCACCGAGCGTATCGTCGAGGATTTGTTGGGTACGAAATCCAGCGATGCGCGCAACTTGATGGAGGCTCTGTCTCGACTCCCCGGTGACGTACAGGAGGTACTCGATACCTCCACCGCCAGAGAAATCGCAATCGAATACGAGGGCAGCGACGCGTACTTCTTCATTGGACGGGGAGTCGCCCACCCGGTTGCGCTGGAAGGGGCGCTGAAGTTCAAAGAAATCTCGTACGAACACGCGGAGGGATTCGCGGCATCGGAACTCAAACACGGCCCGCTCGCGTTAGTCACGCCGCTCTCGCCGGTGTTCGCTATCTTCACCGGCCACGAGGACGAGGCGACGCTGAGCAACGTCAAGGAGGTTCAGGCGCGCGGTGCGCCCGTCATCGCTGTTACGAGTGACCAGTCCGGAGAGGTACCCGAGTTCGCCGACCACGTGCTCTCGATTCCCGAAACGCACCCCGATATCGCGGGCGTCCTCGCGAACGTACAACTCCAACTCGTAGCGTACCATTCGGCGAAGCTACTCGAACGGTCGATAGACAAGCCTCGTAACCTCGCGAAGTGCGTCACCGTCGAGTGACGTGCGCGCGGCGGAACGAGAGCAGCTTGTGATTATTTCGTCATACTTATCGACAATTTTTCATCTTTTGATTCGGTTGGCGCTCACTAACACGGGGGAGCCTGCCGATTTCGACGGTCGGGTGATTTACATCCCAATCATAGAAATTCTGGATATACGATATTAATACCTAGACTGTAGGCACCGATTACATATCCCTTGGCCACGTCTGATACTATGCGATGACTCGACGCGACCTCGTGGACGATGTTCTCACATCGTCTGACGAGCCAGACGGTCCACTGACGGACGGGGCCGAAGACACCACCCAGCAATCGGGTACCGACGTTCCGCCAGAGGCGTCGGACGACGAACTTCTCGATGCGCTCGGAGACGATGTTTCCCGGGACGTACTCGTGTCGTGTAATCGTGCCCCGATGACCGCCGAAGAGCTTGCAGAGAACTGTGACGTCTCCGAGTCAACGATTTATCGCCGACTGGAGTCGCTTTCGAACCTCGGACTCATCGAGCGCACACAGCGTGTCGACGCTCCGAGTAAAACGTGCTACGAGACAGTCATCGATGGGTTGTCGATTCACGTCGGCGACAGCCTCCGGGTCGAACCGGGGTCGAGTAACTACGTCGTCGACGCGATGCGAACGCTCCTCGCGGCGATAGATGTACAGCAACTCGCGTACGACCGCGAGCAAAACTGCGTCGACGCTCGATTCGAACTGGAGCCGCATCTCCTCGATGCGTTGGTCGAACTGTACATTAGAGACTCCCCCTCACGCGACCAGTGACAGGTGGTGTCCGTCGCCCGACTACGTTCTGTTCTTTGTACCTCCGCCGTGCCGACCCCCGACTATTCTCGCCACGACTCGTCGACTTCACCGAGGACGAGACTCAGTGCTTCCTCGGCGCACCCACTAGCGATTAGGTCCCACGCCGTCTCGGCAGTGACCGGGTCGATGAACTGGGATGCCTCGAGTCCGGCGACGATGCTGGGGACCTCGCGGGCGAACCAGGTATCGACTCCCTCGTCATTGACGCTTTCATCGACCTCGTCGGTGTTGGCTTCCCTGTCCCTAACGCTCTCGTCTACCCGTTCGGTGTTGACTCCCCCGTCGCTGATTTTCTCACCTACCCGTTCGATGTGGATTTTCTCGTCGCTGATCTTCGTATCTACTCCTTTGGCGTTGACCCTCCCATCGTTGACTCCCTCGCCGACCCGCTCTGTATACTGCCGGAGTCGGTCGTAGTCGGAAATCATACCCGTGGTACGGCCCGAACGCTCATAGTTAAGAATCAGCGTTCTGGGGTAACGCCGTCCTTACAAACAGGAAGACAACTCGATTCTGGATTTCAGCTCCTATTATCGAGTCTGATGGCGCTGGTGAGTTCGAGCGGATACGATGGCGTTTCGCCCCGAACGACAACCCTACTGATTCGGACCCGTCCAGAAATACTACCGTACTGTACTCACGTACTACGTACTGTATTCACGTCGACTTTTGTCATCCTGTACTGACGGGTGTTGCCACGATAGTACTGCTCCACAGCTCTTGTGACAGAATCAATCTGGATAACTGGGCGAGAATACTTAGGAGCCGTCGGGCGAAATCGGGTCGTATGGTAGACGGAATCCTCCTCGACCCCTCACAACTGAAAGGGAAAGTCAAGGGTGGCCGCGCCGGGGCCGAGATTGCCGGTATGACCTACATCGGATACGAAATCGCGGTCACTTCACACAGTATCCACGTCTATGGAGACAACTGTAACGCCGACATCCAAGACGAGGAGTATCGCTATCTCGTCCTTCCGTTCGACTCGGTTCGGGCTATCGAGATGAAAGACCTGTCCGACCGTGGCCGGTGCATCGTGGTATACGGACTCGATGACGACCTTATCTTCTACTCGGAGAACCAAAAGAGCCTCTCGAAGAATCTCAAACGTGTGTTTCTCCTGCTTTCGAAATTGCTCGCCTGATATCTCGGATGCTCGTATTTCGGATGCTAACGAGATGCTTTGACGGTAGTTTGCCATCATGGAGCGGTTTAATGCCGATTTACACTCACGAAATACCCTCGTCTCAGGTAACATTCCAAAAGCTGGTGTCCTACCCAAACTGCTAAAGTCGATGGGCTTCCACAACAGCGTATGCCCACTGATACGAACACTGACGACGCGCCGTGTCCCATCATCGACTCCATCAAGCAAATCGGGTCACAGTGGCGTCTGATCGTCCTCTACGACCTTCGGGAGGATGAAAAGCGATTCAACGAACTGAAGCGTTCCACCGGTGCCAGTTCGCGGACGCTCTCTCGCGTTCTCGACGACCTCCAAGAGACCGGCTTCGTCAACCGCCGTCTGGAGGAAGACGCTCCGGTCGCGACATACTACTCGCTTACCGACAAGGGCGTCTCGCTTTGTCCGGTGTTCGACGAGATAGAACAGTGGGCGGCCGAGTGGCTCGAAACCGACGAACAGCCCGCAGAACCCGAGGCTGCCGAGTCGGCTGCCTAACGGGCGCAATTCTCGCAGAACCTCAGACTTCGACGTCCGACTGTCGCGTTCCAGCCTTAGACTTCCAGCGCCTCGGTATCAGCCGTATCGAAGATTGTTTCGTGAACGTCCGCGATAGTGACCGAGTCGAGTTCGTCGAGCATCGCTTGAATCGCGGGTTCGAGCAGTTCACCGAGGACCGGTTGGATGTACTCGCCAACCGTGCATTCGTCGTTTGGTTCGTTTGTGTGGAAACAGAACGGTTCACCGTCTTCCACCGCCTCGTAGATATTTCGTAGCGTGATTTCCTCAGGGTCACGTGCGAGCGTGAATCCTCCCGTTGGACCGCGCTTGGAATCGACGAGATTCGCCTCTCGAAGCGAGCAAAGGAGCTGTCGGATAACGACCGGGTTCGTGTTGACGCTCCAGGCGAGACGGTCGGAAGACAGCCGTTCGTCGCTCCGCACCGCCAGGTTCGTCAGCACGTGCGTCGCGACGACGAATCGGCTGCTGTTCGACATACACTCTGATTCGGTCTACGGGCATTTTAGATTTCACGGTGAGGCAATTGGGCGCTCCACGTACGACGGATGTGTGGCTATTCCATTTCCACTCTACTGGAGTGGTTCAATCTTCGAAACTCTGTGCTGAATTCTGACTGTCCGTGTGTTTGTGGGCAAACCGCGTACTTCAAAAGTGTAAGAATATTGAATGCCTGAACTAACGAGTTCAGTTCTCGTTGGTTCCGTCGGGAGTGCCTATCTCGCGGGTGTTGTCGATACGGTCGTACAGGACCGTTTCGCCGGGCTCGACCGCCCCGCCAGTTGGAAGGCGGACGCCAGCGTTCAACGACGAGTTGATTCCGGTCTTCACCTCATCGCCGAGCACGACGCCGTACTTTCGGCGACCCGAGGAGACGAGTTCGCCTTTGAGCATCTGTCGGACCGGTTCACCGTCGTGGCGGAGGTTGGCGACCTTCGTTCCCGCGCCGAAGTTCACGTCGCGGCCGAGAATGCTGTCGCCGACGTACGATAGGTGGCCGATTGTTGCGCCCTTCATCAGCACGCTGTTTTTGACCTCGACAGCGTGGCCGACTGTCGTGTTCTCGCCGACGAGGGTGTGTCCTCGAACGTAGGCGTTCGGACCGATTGTGGCCCCACTGCGGACGAGTACAGGCCCTTCTATGACGACGCCCGTCCGAACCGTCGCGCCTTCCTCCACGACGACTGTGCCAGTGAGTTCAGCGTTCTCAGCTACGTCGCCGTCGATTCGGCTCTCGCGGTCGCATCTGCTTCCGAGTCCTGAGAGTTTCCACTCGTTTGCTTCGAGTAACTCCCACGGTCGACCGACATCTAACCAGCGGTCGAACGCGACGCCTCGAACGTCGTACTGCTCGCAGGTTGCTGCGAGTACGTCGGTCAGTTCGAGTTCACCACGGTCGCTTTCGGCCACGTCGAGCCATTCGTGTGCCGCTGCGGGGAAGACGTACGCACCGGCGTTGATGAGGTTTGACGGCGGATATTCCGGTTTCTCGACGACACCGGTAACAAAGCCGTCGTCGACCGTTTCGAGGACGCCATACGAACTCGGATTGTCGACGCTGTACGAGCCGACTGCAGGCGTCTTTTCGTACAGCGTCGTCAACGACGGCACGTCGTAGAGGGCGTCGCCGTTGAGGACGACGAAGGACTCGTCTGAGTCCAGTTGTGACGCTGCGGCACGAACGGCATCGGCGGTCCCGCGCTGTTCCGCCTGCACGGCAAACTCAATCGGAACCCCGTCGCGTTCGGCACCGAAATACGAGCGAACGTCGTCGGCTTCGTACCCGACGACGAGCGTGATAGTCGTTGCTCCTGCATCGATGGCGGCGTCGGTGGTGTGTGCAACGAGTGGCTTCTCAGCGACGGGGAGCATCGGCTTGGGTCGGCGGTCCGTCAGTGGGGCCATTCGGGTTCCACGACCGGCGGCGAGAATGACTGTTTGCATGCCTCTCTGACGGTTTTCGTGAAGGAAATCTCTTCTGTCGGAGAAGCGGGGTATTCGAGGACCAGTCGGGCGGCGACGCTGTGGGGAATGCCTCTGAATCCACCTACCGTTACCGACGCGCAATCGAGCGGCCGGTAAGGCAACAAAGTGTCCCGTTCTCCGCGAGAAAACGCTTACGAAGTTCGTGGCTTTTTCGATACTTAAATGATGGTCTCGCGCAATGCAGTCGCTCTCGGAGAATTTGAACCACACGGGCCGCGAACGGCGAATATGTTGGGGTTACGATTGGTTGGAGATTCGCAGTGGACGCGGCGCCGTGTGTTATTAGACAGACGAACCCGAGCGTGTAATACTTTCGTTCCGCGGCGATAGAATCCGTCTCCATCGGGATTATTACCGTCCGACCCATCGGCTGTGGAGGGTTACGATGGAGATTCGCACAGGACTCTCGTATGGAGACGTATTGCTGGTTCCCCAGCGCTCACCGGTCGATAGCCGAAGCGATGTGGACCTCTCAACGAACGTGACGCCGGGCCTTTCCCTCGAGACGCCCCTCGTCAGCGCAGCGATGGACACCGTCACCGAGGCGGAGCTCGCGGCGACGCTCTCGGACCTCGGCGGACTCGGCGTCGTCCACCGATTCCTCGATGTGGACGAACAGGCCGAACAGGTCCGACGGGTCGCCGAATCGGGCGGTACCGTCTCGGGCGCGGTCGGCATCAACGAAGACTACCTCGACCGGACCGAGGCACTCCTCGAAGCCGGTGCCGACGCGATTGTGATGGACATCGCCCACGGACACATGGAGCGCTGTCTGGACGCCGTTGCCCGGATTCGCGACGAGTTCGACCCCGAAATCGTCGCGGGTAACGTCGTCACCCCGGACGCGGTCGAAGACCTCTGGGAGGTCGGCGCGGGTTGCGTGAAGGTCGGTGTCGGCCCCGGGTCGCACTGCACGACGCGCGAGGTTGCCGGCGCGGGCTACCCGCAACTGACTGCCGTCTCGGAGTGCGCAGACCGGGCGCACGAACTCGGTATTCACATCATGGCCGACGGTGGTATCCGAACCTCGGGTGACGCCGCGAAGGCGCTCATGGCCGGTGCGGACACCGTAATGATGGGAAGCTTCTTCGCCGGGACGGACGAGTCACCGGGTCGCGTCGTCGAAGTCGACGGCGACCAGTACAAACGCTCGCGCGGCATGGCATCGACGGAGGCTGCGGACGACCGCGGCGACAAAGAAAGCGATGTCGCAACCGGCGAGGGCGTCGAAGCTCTCACGCCCTACAAAGGTTCGGTCGAACCGCTCGTCGAGGAGTTCCTCGGCGGCGTTCGCTCCGGAATCAGCTACTGCGGCGGCCACACGATTTCCGCCGCGCGCGACAACGCGACGTTCGTCCGCGTCGCGGCGAGCGCCAAAGAACGAGAAGGTGCCCACGGCGTCGTCTTCGCCGAGGGAACTGTGGACGCGGACGACGAAGCCGAACGCGAGATGCAGGTCCCGCTGGCTAACTGACGACTCCGGTCGTCGGTTTCGGTCGGCGTTTTGAGGGATTTCGAGCGACGGTGTTGGTTCCGGTTAGTAATACTGTGTTTCCCGGAACCCGGCTTATATCGCGTTAGCAGTCGCTAGTGTGTTCTGACGCCTCGGACGAACTCCGCCTGTTGCGCGAAGACTACGGTCACTATCGACACGAGAAGCTCCTCAGACACAACGTCCGCATCAGCGAGAACGTCGACACCTGCCTCCACGAGACGCTCGTCAGAGAGCGGGAGGGCGAGGCCGAAGACGACGGCGAGTCACTGTCTTTTCTGGTGGTTGGCGGCGGTAGTTGACACGGCATGTTAGCCGTGGATAGTGGATGCGAAAAGAGTGGGAGGGTGGTGTCCTGAATGTCCGGATGGGAGTTTCCGTCGACCCCCCGGGGGTTTGGGGGGAATTGGGGGTCGACGGAAACATTCATCTGAATTCCGTGCCTATGGGCTTCTACACCCGTGTATTCGCACGGGTTTCAGACGAACCCTTGTGGGATTGAAGCCCAGCAAGAAAGACGCTGTAAAGTCCGGTAAGACCGTTTCAGACGAACCCTTGTGGGATTGAAGCACCCGATGGCTGTCGCATTCCGGACAGGCAGTGACAGTGTTTCAGACGAACCCTTGTGGGATTGAAGCGAGCGGTACCGACACAACTGGTTGAGAGGACGGAGGTTTCAGACGAACCCTTGTGGGATTGAAGCATTTCGAGAAGTGGTTTATCCCACTCCGGGGCGTGTTTCAGACGAACCCTTGTGGGATTGAAGCATGGAGGAACTCGGCATCAACACGACCGCCGACCACAGTTTCAGACGAACCCTTGTGGGATTGAAGCGAACGACGCTTGCTGGGTGGGCGAGTACCAAGCGGAGTTTCAGACGAACCCTTGTGGGATTGAAGCAGGCAATGCTCGGAACAGTAACACCCATCGTAACCGTTTCAGACGAACCCTTGTGGGATTGAAGCTCATTCAAGCACCCCCGCGCCAACGTCGTATTCATCGTTTCAGACGAACCCTTGTGGGATTGAAGCAAACTGACGCGCACGTGGGACGCCGAGAAGCCGGTTTCAGACGAACCCTTGTGGGATTGAAGCGCCGAACTCATTGAGCAAATGCTAACCCTTTGCGTGGTTTCAGACGAACCCTTGTGGGATTGAAGCCCAGCAAGGGAGTTGGGGAAACCCGCGCCGACCTGTTTTAGACGAACCCTTGTGGGGTTGAAGCCCTTGCCCGAGTGTCTCTGCTGCGTCGTCCGATCCGCTT
>NZ_JBZRPK010000171.1:0-1605 GCF_058382125.1 Haloferax sp. s1 | reverse complement strand
CGTGGGCTCGGAGATGTGGATAAGAGACAGGGATTTCAACAGAGCCATGTAGGGAGTCTTTCAATCGGCGCCCTGTGACAACAGATTGGGCTTAATCCCGTTTACCAGCATTACAATCGCCGCCAAGAACTGCAATCCGGCTACGACAACATACCCTCTTTCGAACCCGAAAATCGCCGGGAAAGAACCGTCAAGTCCGACATATAGAACGAAGATTGCAGAGCAAAGGATGATGGGCACGGCTACCAGTGCCACGATTCTCGATACTGTCCTGAAGAGCATACTAATATGAATCGTCGGCATAACAGGTAGATTTTCCGACCGACCTGAGGCACTTGCAGTTGTAACTAACGGTTGTGTCAGCGGGGTAGGTTCGAACCAATAGGATTTCAACAGAGCCAAACGAGTAGGACCCATCCGACGACTGGCTCATCATCTGGTCGCAGTGCGGTAGAAACCCAACACGGGATTGAAACAAGTCATCATCCAATTCGGCGAGATCTCGGTCACTGTCGAAGAGGACAACTCGACCCCATTGGTTGATGCAGATGGGGACACACTTGTTGACCGTATCTACAATGAGTTGGATAAGTTAATTGACAAATCAAACCGACGAGTACGTGAAGGTGAGGAGGCGCGCGAAGATGCGTGGCGACGGGCCGTCAAGGACTACTGGAAATACAGTCATTAAATCGGTCGGTAAGCACACCTACTTACTGGTCAGCTCACTCCAGGTTCTCGGAAGTAACAGGGTAGGTGCGCTGATTATATTCTCTGTAGTCTCAACTTGCCCGTACACCCAGTAGTTGAGACCGTCACTCTCAATGCAAACGATTTGAGTCTACTCTCGAGGTTCCGTCCAGAATGGTCCCGATCGAATCAGCTGCTCAGTAGGAGTTCCTATCTCACTCTCACGGGACCCATTTGAAGCGAGCCAACACCGAAATATAGTATTTTACCAAATACCTATACTACTTCAACTCGTTAGTGGAGACATGAGCAATCGAATCCCACCAGACGAGTTCGAGGATATCAACGAAGCAGTTGGCGAGGAATGGGAATCGGAGACGACCCCTTACGAGCGTATTCGCCGTGTTATCGCCCACACGTACACGCCTGCCTCAGCGGATACTGTCGCTGAGTACGCACGAACATCCCCGAAGACGGCACGAAGACATCTGAATACGCTCGCTGAAGAAGGGTTCGTTATCACTGCAACCGGCAACCACGGTGGAACGGTCTATCGTCGGTCGCCGGAGTCTCTCGTTGTCGAGCAGGCCGCAGACATCCTTGAGCACGTCTCGACCGACGAACTCGTCACGCGAGTTGCGGAAATGCGCGACCAACTCAACGACTATCGGGCCGAGTACGGTGTCGACTCCCCCGAGGAGTTGACGATCGAGCAGGCAAACCAGACACTCTCCGATCCCACCTCGGAGCAGAGCGAGATCGACGCGGAGACGATTCGAGACTGGCAGACGACACGTCGGAACCTCGCGTTCGCGAACGCAGCACTCTCAATCGCGAACGCCGAGAGATTCGTCGACGGCGACCTCCACTCGACCGATGGTAGTGTCCCCACCTAACCGACGATGGGGATAGCTG
>NZ_JBZRPK010000172.1:0-1610 GCF_058382125.1 Haloferax sp. s1 | reverse complement strand
CCCTCCTGTGTCTGTAAGTGCTCGCGAGCGGCGCGAAACCAAGCGTCCGGGACGGCGTATTCGAGAATCGCTGCGAATAACACGATAAGGATGCTACCAGCGACGTAATCGGCGATTACAAACTCCCAGCCGAGGAGAATCCACATCACGAGTCCGAGTTCGATTACGAGGTTCGTGCTGGCGAACTGGAACGCTGCGAGGCTCGCCACCGGGGATGCGCCCTTCTTGAACAGGGACTTCGTCGTGGCGACCGCACCGAACGAACAACTCGACGATGCGGCACCGAACAGCGACCCCAACCCCAGTTCGCGCCAACCACTACCGCCTAGAACCTGCGTCATTTGCTCCTCGCTGACGAACGCTTCGACCGCCCCCGCAATCGTAAATCCGAGTACGAGCGCCCACCACGTCTCCCAGAACATCTCGCCACCGAGACGCAACCCCTCGATGAAGGTCTCAACCACGCTCATCGGCTATCAGAGACACCCTTAGTTGGTGCATCGTGGCTAGCGCGGTTAACGACTGTTGTTGATTTCAACCAGAGAGAATTTCACGCTGAATGGAATGATATCAACCGCTCTGTCGAGGGTGTACATCTCTCAGACGGGAGAAAGACATATGTTCTGAACAATGAAATTCCTACGGCAAAGATGGTAGATATCCATCAGTTCTCCGATTCCCGCGTAAATCGGATACCGCAACTCATCATCGGGTTCGGAGGTGTACTTCTACTCTCTGTCTTTGGAGAATGGGTTGTCCTCGGGGAGATGAGACTGGACTGGTTTCGTTCGACGGATCTTTTCGGCTACATCATCACTACGAGTCCGTTCGTATTCGGCATTATCTATGGCGGGTATTGGCTCGAACGAAGCGGACTGGGACCGGAACGGTACGCTCGAATCGTTAAATGGCTCCTCGGCGGGTTGGGCGTCTACCTCGGGATCAATCTCTTCATTATCCTCGTGTTTCCCGCTGAAATAGGCCTCTCATTCTTTTTCGGCTGGGTCCGGTTCGCAATCGCAATGGGGGCGGCTGGTGGTCTTCTGATTGGAATTATAGAAGCGCGCGCAATCCAGCGCGAGCGCGCCGCAGAGCGTGCCATTGTCCACGCTGAAGAATTGGAATATCGAAGCGACCAGCTGGAGTTTTTCAATAGCATCCTCCGACACGACGTTCTCAACGGGATGACCGTCATTCGGGGACACGCGGAGCTCCTCGTTGAGGACCTCGACGAAGACGACCACCACCAACACGCTGAAACGATTCTGCGGTGGTCCGATGACGTTGTAGATATCGTCCAGCGCGTTCGCAACGTCATACAAACGTTAACCAGAGAGTCGGAGCATCAGTTGACGAACGTCGACCTCTCAGCAATCATCACCGAGGAGGTTGCGCGCGTCCAGTCGGCATATCCCGAAGTGACGTTCGAGACTGACATTCACAACGAAGTGCACGTTAAAGGCGATGAACTGCTGAATGAAGTCATCGGCAACGTCCTCTCGAACGCTGCGATCCACAACGACCCCGACGAACTGTGTGTGACCGTGACCACCGAGAAGGACGAAGAGAGGGGAACAATCAGGACGCGCATTTCCGATACGGGCCAAGGC
>NZ_JBZRPK010000173.1:0-1613 GCF_058382125.1 Haloferax sp. s1 | reverse complement strand
GAAGAGCGGTATAGTTAGGTTTGTTTTTGGTCCAGATTTTTGCGAGTCGACCGTAGGGAGACTCGGAAAAAGGTGGGCGTAACTCGTGGAACGAAGAGCGGTACAGTTGGGTTTGTTTTTGGTCCAGATTTTTGCGAGTCGACCATCGGGAGACTCGGAAAAAGGTGGGCGTAACCCGTGGAACGAAGAGCGGTACAGTTAGAGTACGCAGGAGTCCTCTGCATCCCCGTCCCAAGACGCCTAATCTGTTGATTCATTCACATATTTGTGCGTGCTATGGACAATATCACGACTCTCTCGCAGAACAGAAGGGAGAGTTTCAAGCGTCCCCGGTCCTGACCCTCGGTCGATGGAACCGTTGCGGACCGACGAGGTGACAACACATCTCGTCAGTAGGTCGGTTCGACTGTCTGCGCCCCCCGTCACGGCGTCTCTCGCGGCAGTACACCGCCCACGGACGGTGTGGACTGCCCCCGACGAGCCAGCCGTCGTCGGCGGCGGCGCGGCCGTGACTGTCGAGGCTGACGGCCCAGCGAGACTCACACAGGTTCGAGAGACAGCGGCTTCACTCTTCGACGGTGCCGATATCGACGGCCCGTCTGTCGCCCGACCTCGTTTCTTCGGTGGACTCGCGTTCCACGAAGGGGCTACGGGGCGCGACCCTTGGAGTGACTTCCCGGCGGCGCGCTTCGTCGTCCCCGAAGTACAACTCGTCTTCGACGGCGACGAGGCATGGCTTACTGTCACTGCCGCCGGCGACGACCCCGAAATGGTCGAACAACGACTCGTCGAGGTCCGCGAGACGCTTACCGACCTCCCCGACGCCCCGCCACAGGGACCGCCGGGTGTTTCGAAACGACACCGAATGACATCTGTGGATGCGTGGCGCGACAGTGTCGAGGTGACTATCTCACGTATCCTCGCCGGCGACCTTCGGAAGGTCGTCCTCGCGCAGGCCCTCGAAGTCGAACTCGACCGACCCGCGTCGGTCCCCGACCTGCTCGCCCGCCTCGGTGACACGTATCCCGAGTGCCACAGATTCCTCGTCGAACCCGGCGTTGGGGCGAGTTTCTTCGGCGCGACACCCGAGCGACTCGTCTCGCTTCGCGGCCGAGAGGTCGAAACCGGCGCACTCGCCGGGACGACCGGCCGCGGCGACACCGACGACGAAGACGAGTGGTTGGCGGACGAACTCCTATCGAGCGAAAAAGACAGCCACGAGCACGAACTCGTCGCGGAGACGATTCGCGAACAGCTCGACCCCCTCTCGGCCGAGATTCGCGTCGGCGACCGCGGCATCCGGAAACTCGCCACCGTCCAGCACCTCTGGACGCCAATCGACGCGACGCTCGAACGCGACGAACACGTCCTTTCGCTCGTGGACGCGCTTCACCCGACTCCGGCGGTCGGCGGGCTTCCGCCTGCTGCCGCACTCGACGTAATCCGTGAGACCGAACCGTTCGACCGCGGCTGGTATGCCGCCCCTGTCGGCTGGGTCGACGCCGACGGCGACGGTAGTTTCGCGGTCGCTATCCGCTCGGCTATCGTGGATGACACGCTGGCGACGCTCTTTGCGGGCGTCGGTCTCGTCGCCGACTCCGACCCCGACGCCG
>NZ_JBZRPK010000174.1:0-1614 GCF_058382125.1 Haloferax sp. s1 | reverse complement strand
CGAGACAACAGAGCGCGACGATGCCAAGCCCGGACGAGGCGATTGCGAGCACGCAGGCTGCCGCGAAACCGTAGGCGTTCTGTTGGCCCTTTCCGTCGAACAGTCGGAGGGCGAATCCGAAGGCGGCGAGGGCGAATCCGATTGCGAGCAGGTCGCCGCGGGCGAACCGACCGTAGTAGACGAGAAGCGGGTTCGCCGCGAGAATGGCCGCAACGGCGACGGTCTCGTCGTTTTCGAGATGGTCCCGAAAGAGGAGACTCACGAGCGGCAGGGCCGCGCCGACGAGCGCAACAGGGAGTCTGAGCGCGAAATCAGTGGTCCCGAAAAGCGCTAACGAAGTCCGCGAGAGGAGGTAGACGAGCGGCCCGCCAGCAACCGGACGGTACGCGAAAAAGCCACTTTCGAGGTATCGGAGACTCCAGTAGCCGACGCGTGCCTCGTCCCAGTGCAGCGGGCGGTCGCCGAGGCCGACGAGGCGGACGACGAGTGCCACGAGCGCCAGTGCACCGACGGCGAGCGTCGTTCGGTCGGGGCGTTGCCCGACGCGGGAGGGAATCATGAAGTCACGTGGTGCGCCGGACGGCAGAAAGGTTACGGAACATTTGAGGAAACGATTCCAGTCAGAGTGCCGACGAACTGGTGGCTTCGAAAGCGTCATCCCCACTGACCGGTAGCACACGGATATGGCACTCATCGATTCGCTTCCGGCGCGACCGTTAGAACCACAGGAACTCACGTCGCTGAACCGCTCCGAGGCGTTCGAACTCGTCGTCGCTGTCGAAAACGACGGTCCGGCCCGCGGCCTCCTTTTCGCCACCGAAGCGTGGGTCAAAGGGGCCGCCTACGACGACGAGTCCGGATGGTCAGTGGTCGAGACGGAGGAACTCGACGAAGAAACCGCACGAATCGACGGCCTACAATCCTGTGAATCGGCGGTGCTCTCCTTCCAAGACGCCGATAGCGAGGAGTAGAACTAACCTAATTCCGAACGAAGTATACGCCGTCATGTACAGCGAAATCCTCGTGCCGACCGACGGGAGCAGGGCCGCCGAACGCGCCATCGACCACGCACTCAACCTCGCGGAGACCTACGATGCACGGATTCACGCGCTGTACGTCGTCGATACCAGTATCTACACGTCGCTCGATGCCGGCGCAGACGTCGTCATCGACGCCCTCGAACGTGAGGGTGAGGCCGCAACCAGACACGTCCGCGAGGCCGCCGAGAAAGCGGACGTCGAATTCGAAAGCGAAGTGATGACCGGAACCGCCTACCGCTCTATCCGAAAGTACACCGAGGACCACGATATCGACCTCGTCGTCATGGGAACCCACGGTCGGACGGGGCTGAGCCACTACCTGCTCGGAAGCGTGACCGAGCGCGTGGTCCGAACCTCACCGGTTCCGGTCCTCACCACGCGGATGCAAGACGAAGAAGAAACCGAAGAATCGGCGGACGCGACCGGCGAGACGAACACCGAACCGGCCGAATGAGTCCCCTGACGGGCGACGAAACACCGACGAGCTAGGCTGTTTGACACCGATAGACCCGGCCGTTTGATAAACAGTTTTGGTGCGCTCGCTCATACGCCGCGGTATGACTGAGTACTCCGT
>NZ_JBZRPK010000175.1:0-1616 GCF_058382125.1 Haloferax sp. s1 | reverse complement strand
CATATAGACAGAGCTTCGATGGCCCGCGTTTTGACTCTAACGGAAAATCAGGTAGGTTGTGGAGTCAGTTCGAGGCCGCGCTACCGACGTACTCTTCGAGGAAGTCAGCAATCTGCGAGTACGCCTCGATTCGGTTCTCTAATTTAGAAAAACCGTGTCCCTCGTCGTCGAAGATGAGTTCTCGGACGTGCGCGTGCTCACGGGCGTTCTCCACGAGTTGGTGTGCCTCGCTGACGGGAACCCGTGGGTCGTTTTCGCCGTGGAGGACGAACAACGGCGCGCGAATCTTCTCGATGTTGTTGAGCGGTGAGATAGATTCGAGGAATTCGCGGTCGTCTTCGAGCGAGCCGTATTCGGCCTCGCGGAGTTCACGCCGCCAGTCGCCGGTGTTTTCGAGGAACGTGACGAAATTGGCGATGCCGACGATGTCGATACCGGCGGCCCACAGGTCGGGATACTCGGTCATCGACGCGAGCACCATGAACCCGCCATAAGAGCCGCCCATCGCCACGACTTTGTCCGGGTTGACAGCCGGGTGGTCGTGGAGCCACTCGACGCCCGCTTCGATGTCGGCGACCGAGTCCATCCGGTTTTCCACGTCGTCGAGGTGGCCGTAGGCCTTCCCGTAGCCCGCAGAGCCGCGGACGTTCGGCTCGAAGTAGGCGTAGCCGCGCGAGAGGAAGTACTGCTTGACCGCCGAAAACGACGGGCGACGCTGGGATTCGGGGCCGCCGTGGATATCGACGATGACGGGCGTCTCGCCCTCGGGAGACTCCTCCGGGAGCGTGAAGAACGCGGGGATGTCGCGGCCGTCGAACGTCGGATAGTGGACGAGTTCGGGCGGGACGAACGTATCCCGTGGGATGCCCGCGGTTGCTGCACGCGTCCATCGCTCGGCTTCGCCGGTCTGTAACTCGACCACGTAGACGTTGGCGGTGTCGGCGCTGGCGGTGACTGTAACCGCGGCGCGATGGCCGTCCGGCGAGAAGGAGACGCCGCCTGCGACACCACCCGGTAGGTCGGGTTCGGGGAACGCATCGATTTCGTCCGGGGCGATGAGTTCGCCGAACGTGAGTTCGGTGTAGCCTTCTACGTTTCGCGTGTAGACGAGTCGGCGCGACTCGTGGTCGATGCTGACGCCCTCCAGTTCGTAGTCGCCGCCGGATTCGACGACAGTGAACCCGCCGTCTTCGAGGTTGTATCGGACGAGTTCGAGCGTGTCGCTCCCGCGGTCTGTCACCATGTAGATGTTCTCCCCGTCCGGACCCCACTCGGGACTCTGGAACCGAACTGTGCCCTGATGCGGCGTGATATGGGTTAGTTCGCCGGTCGTGAGGTCGAGGACGGACACGTCCTGGTCGAAGTTCGAGTACGCCTCTTGGACGATGAGCTTCGAGTCGTCGGGTGACCAGCCGCCGAGAGTGAGCCAGCCGTCGCCCTCGTGGACGAGTTCGGCGTCCATTCCCGTTCCGTCGCGGGCCTGCACGTACACGTCGAAGACGGCGTTGTCGCGGCGGTTCGAGGTGAACGCGAATCGGGTGCCGTCGTGGCTCCAACCACCCCATCGGTGTTTGGCATCCGGATGTTCGGTCAGGTTTTCGATAACACCACTGTCC
>NZ_JBZRPK010000176.1:0-1625 GCF_058382125.1 Haloferax sp. s1 | reverse complement strand
TTGGCGGCGCTGTTCGGTGATTTCCTTATGTTCGACCGCTTGGGCGTACTCCGAGGGGAGTTCGACGTTACGAACCTGGACGGCTTCGAGGATGAGACCGGCCTCGGCGAACTCCTGTGAGAGTTCCTTCTCGGCGGCCGCCTTCAATTTGGTTTGGCCCTCGCCAGTGTAGATGACAGTGACCGGAAGTCGACCAGCCTCAGTCCGGAGAACGGACCGAATCGACGGACGAATGAGACGCTCTTCGGCGCTTCCGAGCGTCCGGTAGTTTCGGTAGAACTTGACGGCCTTCCCGGAGTCGACGCGGTAGCGAACGGTCACGTCGATATCGGTTCGGAGACCGTCTTTCGTGAGGACAGTAATAGCGTCGTCACCCTGTTGAGCACCTTCAGTGCTCTTTCCGGACATGGTGTACGACTGCGGGCGCACCGAGAGCGAGACGGTGGACTGTGAGACCGGATTAATCAGATGTGCACCGGGTTGGAAGACGGTGTCTGTCGTCGCACCCCACTTCTTTACAACCTTCACGTTACCCTCTTCGACGGGTTCCCAAGCGAGGAGGCCGGCAATAGGGGCAGCGATGAGGAGGAGGGCGATAACACCGATAAGCGCCGTCCGCGTCAGCGACCGCGGAGTCACCGACGGCGGGGAGGGAGTATTGGAACTCATCGTATCGACATCATATACACATGACTTGTTTGTTTCGTGTCAGCCCGAGGCTGAGACCATATAAATCCCGGCGTGGACTATATATTCGGCGGGTCCCTAGTCGCCGCCGTGAACGACCGGACGAGTGCGCTCGACTCGGTCGTCTTCGGCGTCGACATCCAGAGCGGCGACATCCGCGGCGATTCACCGTCGTACGCGCTGGTCGTGTTGGACACCAGAGACACCGAGTCAGACGAGGTCCGAATCGAACGAGACGTCGTCTCCTTCCGAAAGTTACGCCGACTCATCGAGCGTGACGAACCGGCAATCGTCGCGACGGACAACATGTACGAACTCGCGGCGGACAAAGACGACCTGGTCCGCTTCCTACGGTGGCTTCCCCACGAAACGCGACTGGTACAGGTTACCGGTTCCGAGCGGCCCGAACCACTCTCGCGAGTTGCATCGCGGCACGGCGTCCCCTACGGCAAAGAGCCGATGAAAGAGGCGGAAGCCGCCGCCCGACTCGCTCTCGCAAACGTCGGCTACGAAGTCGCCGCCTTCGAGAACACGACCACCGTAAAGGTCTCTCGCGGTCGCTCGACCGGGAAAGGCGGCTGGAGCCAAGACCGCTACACGCGCCGTATTCACGGGTCGGTGAAGAAGCAAGCCCGCAAGGTCGAAGCCGCGCTCGACGAGGCGAATCTCGACTTCGAACGGGACGTGACCGAGAAGTACGGCGGCTACTCGCAGGCGCTTTTCACCGTCGAAGCCCGCCCGCAGGACATCCCCGTTTCCACCCACCGCTCCGGCGACACCCGCGTCGAAATCGAACGCGAGCGCCGCGACGGCATCGAGTTCGACCCCCTCGTGAAGCGCCGCGACCGCGTCATCGTCGGCATCGACCCCGGCACGACCGCCGCCGTCGCGGTCGTCGGCTTCGACGGGCGCGTCCTCGATGTCCACTCGACTCGAAC
>NZ_JBZRPK010000177.1:0-1627 GCF_058382125.1 Haloferax sp. s1 | reverse complement strand
CAGGACTACCTCGACTACATCTCCGACGAACTCGATGTGCCGGTCTACGCCGTCGGCATCGGCCCGGACCGCGAACAGACGGTCCACCTCGCGAACCCGTTCGACGAGTAATTACACACACGACCGAGACGAGTTCGACCCCCGGTCGCTGACTCGACGGCGTCGAACCCGTACGCTTTTACTTCGCGCAATCTACCATCACGACGATGAAAGAATCCCTGATGGACATCCTCTGTGACCCCCTCGACAAGAGTGAACTCGAGTTGGAAGTCGACGAGCGTGACGGCGATGAAATCATCGAGGGGCGGCTCATCGGCACGGTCACCGGCGAGGTATACCCCATCGAGGACGGTATCCCGAACCTCCTGCCGCCGGACATGCGCGATAACTAACCGGACCTGAACGTTTTTCTATTCCCGCTCCGACGGTGGTACCGTGTCGAACGCGCCGCTCACCGTCACGCTGAACGACGAGCGCCCTCACGACCTCTCGGTAGCGCCATCGTTCTCGACGAGAGACACGTTCGCGGTCGAACTCGAAAACCGCGGACAGGCGGTCCACGTCCACCTGCACGTCGATGACGAACTTTCGCGGGTGATGACGCTTTCCGAAGGGAACCACTTCGTAGATGGCGGCCAGACGAAGTTAGTCAATGTGTTCGTTTCTCCGCCGCCCGAACCGGTGACCGGGAAACTCAAAATCGTCTCCGGACACGGGTCCGAGACGGTCTACGTCGACGTGACTGTCAACCCGAGTAATGGAAAACCGCCGGTCGAGGTGGACGAGACGCTGTCGAAGCCGCGGACGCCCGAACCGGAACCGAGCATAACAGAGAGCCTCGCTGACGTGTTTCCGAGGGTCGACGTACAGACCGTTCCACTGGTGCTTCTCGCCCTCGCGGCGCTCGCACTCGCGGTCGGCGTCGCCTCGGTCTTCAAAAGTTTCGCCATCACCCTCGGTGCTGGCGTCGTCGTCGGCGGCGTTCTCGTCGCGCTGGTGCTGACGGTCTGGTAGCTGCGACTGCAATTATATCAATACATCAATATTCTCAGCGTTCGCCCTCGCGATGTCGCTCGGAGGGAAGAAGGAAGACGGTCGCGACGGTCTTCGGGGCACTCGGTGTTCCATACGCGAGACGGGCGGTGTGTTGGCCGGCGCTGTCGCCGTCGTCGCCGTTTTTAATTTCTATTCGTCGTCCGTCGGAACACCGCAGAGGTTGCCGTCGTCGTCGAACAACTTCGCGCGCAGGAACCGCGTCCGGTAGCGGTTGGCTCCTTCGTATACGTCCGCTTCGCGGATGTCGTCGATGCGGTCGTCGGCGACCGCTTCGATAATCGCTTCGACCTGCTCTTTTTCCGACGGCGTGAGTTCGAACTCGTAGGTGTTCGTCTCCTCGGATTCGAGTCGGGTCCACTTGCGGGATGCCGCGATGACGAGCGAACAGGGTTCGCGGCACGGGAAGACGCCGTCGCCGCCGTCAACGTCGAGGTCGGTCTCGTCGTCGTACTGCCACGCCCGCCGTTTGACACACTGCGAGTCGTCACAGCAGGTCTCGGCGACCCAGTTCACGGGTTCGTGACCGGCGTCGCGGTTCCACCTCCCGGTGGCACTGTACATGCCGGCCTGG
>NZ_JBZRPK010000178.1:0-1629 GCF_058382125.1 Haloferax sp. s1 | reverse complement strand
CCGGTCCCTGCCGGCCCCCCTCCCAGCACGCCGCGGGGGTGTCCACCGGGAAAGACCCAGAGCGTTCCCCGGGGGAGGGGCCGGTTGCCGTCCCGCCCGGCCCGGGGGGCGTGGTGGAGAGGTTTCCTTTCGGTCCCCCCCGCGCGGAGGGGGCCCCCGCCCCCGCCTGTGTCGTGAACTGCCCCGCCGATGCTCGTATCTTCGGCGACCTCGACAACGAGGAAAGCACCGTCTCGCGGTACATCAAGAAGTACGAAACCCACCGACTGCTCGAAGACCGCGGCACCGACCCGAAGACGTACTACATCCGCGGGGAGATGAGTCCCGGTCGACCGCAGACCTCGGACAAGATGGAGAGCGAACTCGACGAAGAAGACCTCTCTACGTGGACGCCCCCGGAGGAACCATCGGCGGATGAGTCGAGCGGTGCCGGCGCAAGCCACGGTTCGGTCTCGGCCGATGCGATGCCACACGTTCCGGTCGTGAACAACGGAGGTGACGACTAATGTCCAGACAGACCGTCTCATCACGGTTTGCGATTCCAGCGTTCGGGAGCACCGGGAAGCTATGGTTAGGTCTCCTCAGCGTGCTCGTGGTCGCGGGCGTCGCCGCGTGGATGTACCAACTCACCACCGGGTTGGTCGTGACGGGAATGCGCAACGTGTTCTCGTGGGGGCTGTACATCATGATGTTCGTCCTGTTCGTCGGGCTGTCGGCGGGCGGACTCATCATTTCGAGCGCCCCGAAGTTCTTCCACTCGCACCGATACGAAGGATTCGCACGCCTCGGTGTCTTGGTGAGTCTCGCGTGTATCACCGTCGCCGGGCTGTTAATCCTGCCCGACATCGGTCGCCCAGAGCGTATCTATCAGTTTTTCACCTCGCCGGACTTCCGGTCGCCGATGGTGTGGGACTTTGCCATCGTCATCCTCTACGGGGTGCTCAACCTCTGGTACCTGTGGTTGCTGACTCGTCGTGACCTCGCGGCTCGCGGTTCGAAGTTAGCCTTCGGCGTCTCGGATACGGAGGCCGGTCGCAAACGCGACCGTAAGCTCATGTTCTGGACCGCAGCCATCGCGCTGCCGACCGCCGTCGCGCTCCACTCGGTCACCGGGTGGATTTTCGCGACGCAAATCGGTCGCGGTGACTGGTTTAGCCCGCTCGTCGCGCCGGTGTTCATCGCAAAGGCGCTCGTCTCCGGCCTCGGCCTGCTGTTGGTCGTGTCCATCCTCGCAGACCGGTTCACGAAGTTCAGCGTCAACCGCGAGGAACTCACAAGCCTCGGGAAGGTGCTCGGTATCTTCCTCGCGTTCCACGTGGTCTACCTGCTCGCTGCCGAGCGACTCCCGCACGCGTGGGCGGACCACTTCGAGTTCTGGGCAATCACCAGCGGCTTCCTCGTCGGCGAATCGGCCTACTTCTGGCTGTGGACCGTCGTCGGCGGGGCGATTCCGCTCGCCTTACTGTCGGTGCCGTCGCTCCGCAAGCGCGTGTCGGTTATCTTCACGGCCGGTCTGCTGGCGGTCTTCGGGACGATGTTCGAGGGAATCCGCCTTGGCCTTCCCCGTCCTCTGTCTTTTTTCCCTCTCCTCGCCCACCCGGAAAAAGGGCAAAACGGTTGACCCCCTTT
>NZ_JBZRPK010000179.1:0-1639 GCF_058382125.1 Haloferax sp. s1 | reverse complement strand
GGCTAACGGCGGTCCCCGCGACCCCCTCGGGGGCGGCTTCCATCGCTCCTGTGTCGACCGCCAGTGGACCGTTCCGCACTTCGAGAAGATGCTCTACGACCAGGCCGGTCTCGCCGCCCGCTATCTCGATGCCTACCGCCTCACCGGAAACGAGTCGTACGCGACCGTCGCCCGCGAGACGTTCGAGTTCGTCCGCAGGGAACTCTCGCACGACGACGGCGGCTTTTTCGCCACCCTCGACGCCCAGTCCGGCGGCGAGGAAGGGACGTTCTACGTCTGGACGCCAGAAGACGTGCGAAGCCATCTTCCCGAACTCGAAGCCGACCTCTTCTGTGACCGCTACGGCGTCACGCCCGGCGGCAACTTCGAAAATAAGACGACCGTCTTGAACGTCTCGGCGACCACCGCGGACCTCGCCGAGGAGTACGACCTCACTGAATCCGAAGTCGAAGAGCGACTCGAAGAGGCTCACGAGGAACTCTTCGCGGCCCGCACAGACCGCGAGCGACCCGCCCGCGACGAAAAGGTGCTCGCCGGTTGGAACGGGCTGATGATTTCGGCCTTCGCGCAGGGTGCAGTCGCCCTCACCGACGACTCGCTCGCCGACGACGCTCGCCGTGCTCTCGACTTCGTGCGCGAACACCTCTGGGACGAGGCGTCCGAAACGCTCTCGCGGCGCGTGATGAACGGCGAGGTCAAAGGCGACGGCTACCTCGAAGATTACGCCTTCCTCGCGCGCGGTGCGTTCGACCTCTATCAGGCGACCGGCGACCTCGAACCGCTTTCGTTCGCTATCGACCTCGCGCGGGCGACCCACCGCGAGTTCTACGACGATGCCGCGGGAACGCTCTACTTCACACCAGAAAGCGGTGAGGCACTGGTGACGCGCCCACAGGAGGCGACAGACCAGTCCACGCCGTCGAGTCTCGGCGTCGCCACGTCGCTGTTCTTGGACCTCGAACACTTCGCGCCGGACGCTGGCTTCGGCGATGCCGCCGACGCAGTCCTCGAATCCTTCGCCAACCGCGTTCGCGGTAGCCCGCTCGAACACGTCTCGCTCGTCCTCGCCGCCGAAAAGGCCGCCAGCGGCGTCCCGGAACTCACCGTCGCCGCCGACGAGATGCCCGACGAGTGGCGCGAAACCATCGCCTCGCGCTACCTCCCCGGTCTCGTCGTCTCTCGCCGACCCGCAACCGACGACGAACTGGACGCGTGGCTCGACGAACTCGAACTGGACGAGGCTCCGCCGATTTGGGCCGCCCGCGAGGCGACCGATGGCGAACCGACCGTCTACGCCTGCGAGAATTTCACCTGCTCTGCGCCGACCCACGACATCGACGAGGCGCTGGCGTGGTTCACCGCGGGCGACGACGCCTGAGGGCGGAGAAACCGTAGGCGACGACGCCTGAGACTGCAACGAGGCTCGTCAGGTCGTCAGAGGCGGTGGCCGTCGTAGCGCCGTCGTAACTCTCTGTTTTTTTTGGCGAAGCTGTTGGCGCGGGCCGGGGGCATCTAAGCAAAAAATTTCTTCCTTTGCCTCGCCTCCTACAACAAACCCGCCTCGCTCCCGCCTCTTCTAAACAACCCCCCCCCCCACAGATCATAAGTCAAGTACGACGCCCTCTGCTGTGCGAAAAAA
>NZ_JBZRPK010000180.1:0-1640 GCF_058382125.1 Haloferax sp. s1 | reverse complement strand
GTTCCGAACTACTCTCCGCTGCTGCTCTGATGAAGTTTGACATGATTCAACATACCATAATCATAGTTCAACATAATTTTTTAGATTCTGACCTGACTACGACGGTCATAATCACTGAATCACGTGTCTGTGGCGCTGACCTTGCGTCACTCCACCGTCGTAGACTGCCCCCGGAATTCGCCGCCGCCGATGGGTACAAACCCAACTCGGACGTACATATCCGCATGACAGATTTCCTCGACTCGCTTCGCGATGCGCACGAGACACCTCTCTCTCGACTCGGCTCTTCGAAGGCGCTGTACGCCGTTACCGGCGGCGAGATGGATGGGGACGCAGTTCGCGCCGCGGCAGCCGCCGAGGCCGACGCCGCAATCGACCTGTTCGATTCGTGGGCCGCCGACGAGTCGGACGACGAGGTTGTCGACCTGTTTTCGGACCTCGCCGACACCGCCCGCGACCACGCCGAAACCGTCGATTTCGACCCCGATTCCGACGCACCGGCTATCTACGACTTGCTTTCGGACTTCGACGCAACCGACGAACGACTCGGCGGCGCGCTCGCACGCGCGCTCGTTTCGCTGAAGACCGTCGAGCAGATGGTCGGCTTCTTCGTCGGCGATGCGGACCCGATGACCGCGAGTACGTTCCGCACGCTCAAGACCGACCTCAACGACCAACTCGACACGCTCGCGAACGCCGTGGACGAATTCGCCGAGGACGAGGCTGTCGCCCGCGAGGCCGCGGACGAAGTCGTCGAAACCGCATACGAGGAGTACGTCGAGACGCTGGAGGGGATGGGAATCAAGCCGAAGAACGTCTGTTAACCTACTTTTTTACTCCTCGGGGTCGCCGAAGGCGACCCGCTCGGAGCAAAAACCTGGAGCAAAAACCTGGAGCAAAAACCTGGAGCAAAAAAGCCGCGATGAGGCCGAAGGCCGAGTCGCGGTACAATATTCTTGTAGTACCGGTCTGTCGACTCTTTGAAACTCCATACTACCGGAGATTGTGACCCATCCCGACGGCCGTTGGCTAGCATCCGGCGACCGAGTGGTCCGTTAGGACTCGGTAGGTCGCTGGTTCACTCGCCGAAGACGAGGCGTGAGCGCGACCAACGGGAGCGCGATACGTATTTGGTCCAGCTTTTGCCGAGGGCTGGCAGCGCCAGCCCGTAGCGCAAAAGATGGGCGTGCCAACTCCTCTCGTTCCAGTTGAAACGAAGGGGTGTGTCAGACGAGCGTCAGACGCCCGGCACGTCTTTTCGGTATTCGAGGACTTCCTGTCGCGCTTCGCGCACCGTCTCTTCGACGTCGCCGTCGACTTCTTCGGCGAGGTCGTTGAGCGTCGTCATGTGGCGCGCGAGGCGGCCGTGGTCCGGTCCTTGGTCGCGCGTCGCGAGTTTCGCTAACTGGTCGGACTGGTCGTAGAGTTGTTCCTGTACCTCTCCGTCCGTCGCCTCGGCGGCCTCCTTGAGCAACTGACTCGCTCGTTCGAGTTCTGGTCGTGACATACGGTATGTTACGGTAAGTCAACGGAAAACCGTTCCTCCGGCGACAAGCACCGCCTCGCTCAAGTACACCGCGACCCAACGACGGACAATGAGCGAGTCCGGTCCCCTGTCCGCCGATAGACCCGAGGCAGAC
>NZ_JBZRPK010000181.1:0-1642 GCF_058382125.1 Haloferax sp. s1 | reverse complement strand
AACGACGCCAAGGTTCACCGACGCGATGAACTAGAGGCCCGAAAGCGAGAGTGGAGGGTCGAGCCGGCGGCCGGCTCAGATTTGGGGTTGACCCCGCGCGAGGAACAGTATCGGGGCGATGAGCGGTGCGACGACAAACAGTCCAACGAGGATGTAGAACGACCGCGAGAGGGTGAGCGAGCCACCGGGAACGCCCGCCGTTGCGCCGATGAGGACCACGAGTCCGAAGACGACGAGCAACGAGACGATACCGGTCGCGACGGCACCGGCGAGGACGTAGCACTTGAACAGCCACGACTCGCTGTGCCGAAACGCGTACGGAAACGCGCCGATGACGCCGCCGTAGTCGTCTGCCATTGGTCGCCCCTTGGAAGCGGCCGCGATTAAAGCGACCGGTGTCGTTTTGACGCCGGGGGACGCGCCATCCAGTATGCAGGTAGACCTCGGGAACGTTCTCGACACCGCAACGGTCCACGGTGTCTCCCGCGAGACACTCGAACGACTCGACGCGCGCGTCGCGGACGCTCACGACCGAATCGAACGCGGCCGCGAGGCGAGCGAACACGGCTACGAGGCGCTGAACCTCCCGAGCCGAACCGACCCCGACGCGATTCGCGACGCAGTGAGCCGGTTCGACGACCCATCCGCCGTCGTCACGGTCGGTATCGGCGGGAGCGCCCTCGGCGCGGCCACGCTCACCGACGCTCTCGAAAGCGACGTGGACGCCTACTACCTCGACAACGTCGACCCCGAAGCGGTCGAAGAACTCCCCGCCTCGCCCGACCTCGCTTCGACCGTCGTCAACGTCGTCTCCCGGTCCGGTACGACCGCCGAGACGCTGGCCAACTTCCTCGTCGTCCAAGAAGCGATGGCCGACGCCGGTGTCGACTGGGCCGACCGAACCTTCGTCACGACCGGCGAGGAAGGCAACCTCCGCGACCTCACCGAGAAACACGACCTCCCCTCGCTTTCCGTTCCCGACGGCGTGCCGGGACGTTTCTCGGTGCTCTCGACGGTCGGTCTCGCCGCCGCGGCAATCTGCGGCCACGATATCGACGCGATTCTGGAAGGCGCGGCCGCACAGGAAGCCCAACTCTCCGACTCGCTGTTTGACTCGCCCGCCTACGCCTACGGAGCCGTCTCCTACGCCCTCGCCGAGCGCGGCATGCTCCAGAACGCGATGATGCCCTACGCGGAATCCCTCGAAACGTTTTCCGAGTGGTTCGCGCAACTGTGGGCCGAATCGCTCGGCAAGGACGGTCTCGGCCAGACGCCGCTTCGCGCACTCGGCGCGACCGACCAGCACTCGCAACTCCAACTGTACCGCGCCGGGCCGCGCGACAAACTCGTGACGCTCGTCCGCGCGACCGAACGCGAAGACGTGGCCATCCCCGAGACCGACCTCGACGGTCTCGCGTACCTCGGCGGCTCCTCGCTCGGCGAACTTCTCGACGCCGAGTTCGAGGCGACCGAAGCCAGCCTCGCCGCCGCCGGTCGCCCGAACGTCCGCATCGAAATCGACCGCGTGGACGAGTACGGCCTCGGCGAACTGCTCTACGCGATGGAAGCAGCCTGCGTCCTCTACGGCGAACTCGCTAACGTGGACACCTTCGTCCAACCGGCCGTCGAGTGGGGCAAACGC
>NZ_JBZRPK010000182.1:0-1652 GCF_058382125.1 Haloferax sp. s1 | reverse complement strand
ATTCGGTGATTGCCTTCGACGAGAGCGATATCAGAGAGCTTCTTCACGAGTTGGAAGCTGACCGCGATATCGACGTCCTCTCGAAGACGGCGATTACAGCACAACGAATCCCGCACAGTATGTTGGCTCCGGTCGACCAGTTGTTCGAAGACGTGACCGAACGACAGATGGCGGCGCTTCGGTTGGCATTGGAGAGTGGCTACTACGAACAACCCCGGAAGACGTCGCTCAGGGAGTTGGCCGACAAGACGGCTGTCGCTCGGTCGACGTACGAAGAGCACCTCCGGAAGGCGGAGAACAAAATCCTCACGAGCGCAGGTCAGTTCTTGCGCCTGGTTACGGCGACATCGACGGCAGATCCATTAGAGGTCGAAAAGACCCGCCAAGCTGAGCAGGCTGCCGACTAACCGAACGTCTTCACGCCGGTCGGGGTTTAGTTAGCCGATTGTGAGTACCTTATCAGCACCCTCGACGACTCCGAGGCAGTCTTGCATCGTCGCCCGTGGTCTGAGGTTGTCCGCTTCGAGGTCACGGGAGTCCAGACACGTTCCGCAGGCGAGAAGTTCTCCCCCGTTCCGAGTGTATTTCACCATTACGCCGTGGGGATTGAATTTCTCGTGTTCGAGGTCCGGTGCTTCGACACCGTCGCCGAGGAGAAATACTTCGACTGTGTGGTCTGCATCAAGCGCTGTGTTTGCGAGACGGAAGGCATTCCAGACGCGTTCAGGGTCGTTCGTCTCTAAGATGATTCCAAGATCCATACGAAAGCTTCGTGAGTCAATGACTTGAGCATCAGTGGTAATTCTCCAACGAGAGGAATTGTGACTACCAATGACGGCAGGACACAACCTTACCTCCAAATTGATGTGACCAAGACTGATGTCGAGTCAACTCCTAATTCGTGAAAAGATGATTGTATGAGTGATGTCGAGAGCTTCGTTCGGTTCTGTGAGAGCGAGTTCGGGACTGCAGTCATGGATCGAGAGGCCGCATACGTGAAACAACACATTGCTGCAGACGACCGTATTCTCAATGTTGGGTGCGGTATCGGTTCGCTTGAAGAGCGCTTTCTCGACTACGAGATTATTGGCTTGGACCGATCGGAGGAGATGATCCATGCGGCCCGTAACCGAGTCTCTGCATCGTTCGTACTCGGGGATGCGACAGCACTCCCAATCGCAACCGCATCCGTCGATACCGTCGTCTTCATCTCAACACTCGAATTCATTCCCGATATCGATGCAGTACTAGCGGAAGCGACTCGAGTGCTTGATAGCGATGGGACTCTCGTTGCACTCGTATTGAACACGCGCTCTGAGTACGTTCAGTCGAACCTTCAGCGAGAAGGATCGTACTTCCAGCGGATGGCCCACCGGGATTCTGAGGCATTGGCGGAAACGATATTAGAATACGTTGAAGGCAAGCAAGAGTTCTTCTTGGGCATCTCCGACGGGACCGTCTTCGAGAGCTCTGATCCAACGGCAGCAGCAATCTCCGCGGTTGTGGGGACTCCACTTGTCTGAACACCCGACTTTCC
Source organism: Haloferax sp. s1 (assembly GCF_058382125.1). Taxonomy (NCBI): domain Archaea; kingdom Methanobacteriati; phylum Methanobacteriota; class Halobacteria; order Halobacteriales; family Haloferacaceae; genus Haloferax; species Haloferax sp. s1. Next base: position 115 of record NZ_JBZRPK010000182.1, on the reverse strand, counting down.
ACCGGTTCACCGCTTGGAGTGGCGACAGCCTGTAGTACCCCCAATCAAAGCAATTTCACAAACAACCTCGGAGGATGGAAGTGTTGCGTGTCTTATTTCCATGGTATTTGGGAGT
>NZ_JBZRPK010000183.1:0-1673 GCF_058382125.1 Haloferax sp. s1 | reverse complement strand
GGGACAGGTCCGGCACCGGCGGAGGGAGCGGCGGCACGTCAGGGCAGGTCGACCTGCGCGCCGGGAAACTCAGCGAGCGCGCGAGAATGCGCACTATCGTCCTCGATGGGACGGACCCCGACAGAATCGAACCGGCGGTCCTCCGCGGTGAACACACGGGCACCGACATCATCCCCGAGGGCGGCGACGAACCGACCTACTGGGCACAGTGAGATGACGACAGACGAAGCCTCCTCCGTCGATGTTCCCGACGGCGCGCCCGAATCGAGTGACGACCACCACGACTTCTGGGCCGACGACGTCGCGGACGAAATCGAAGCCCGAGACCCCGACGAACCCGTCGTCATCAAAGGCGGCGTCTCTCCGTCCGGTGTTGCTCACCTCGGCAACTTCAACGAGATTATGCGCGGCTACTTCGTCGCCGAAGTACTCCGCGAGCGCGGTCACGAGGTCCGACAGGTCTTCACGAGTGACGACAAGGACCCGCTCCGAAAACTTCCACGCAAACTTGCCGACGCCGACGGTAACATCGTCGGACTCGGCGAGGTCGACGCCGGTGCACTCGGCCGCAACCTCGGCAAGCCGTACACCTCGATTCCAGACCCGTTCGGCGAGACCGACTCCTACGCGGCGCACTTCGCGGCCCTTCTGAAGGCCGACGCCGACCGCCTCGGCGTGCCGGTCGAGATGATTTCGAACACCGAACTGTACGAAAACGGCGATTTCGACCCCGTCGTCGAGCACGTCCTCGAACACATCGACACCGCGCGCGAGGTGCTCAGCGAGTACCAGTCGAAGGTCGACGACGACTACGTCCCGTTCAATCCCGTCTGTGAAGCGTGCGGGAAGATTACGGAGACGGTCACCGACATCGATCTCGAAGCGGGCACCGTCGAGTACACCTGTACCGACATGACCGTCGGAGACAACACCATCGACGGCTGTGGACACGACGGAACGGCGACGTTCCGCGAGGGTAAGCTTCCGTGGCGCTTCGAATGGCCCGGCCAGTGGCAGGTTCTCGGCGTCGACTTCGAACCCTTCGGCAAGGACCACGCTGAAGGCTCGTGGCCCTCGGGCAAGGACATCGCGGAGAACGTCCTCGAAATCGAGCCGCCGGTGCCGATGGTCTACGAGTGGTTCACGCTCAACGGGAAGGCACTCTCCTCGTCGGCCGGAAACATCGTCACCGTCCCGGAGATGCTCGAACTGCTCGAACCCGAGGTGCTTCGGTACTTCTTCGCGCTCAACCCGCGGAAGGCCCGCGACCTCGACCTGACGCGACTCGACCAACTGGTCGACGACTTCGACCGCTTCGAACGCGCGTACTTCGGCGAGGTCGACGACGAAAGCCTCACCCGGTTCGCAGAGCGCGCCTACCCGTTCGTCGTCGACGACGTTCGTGAGGACCGTATCCGCCTCCCATACACCTTCGCGGCCGTCCTCGGCATGACCGACGACGAGGACCTTCGCGTCAAGATGGCCCGCAACGAGGGCTTCTTCGACGACGACACTCCCGAAGCCGTTATCGACGAAGCATCCGGCCGGGTCGAACGCGCCCGCCGCTGGGCCGAGAAGATGGACAACCAGTACAACTACCGCCCGCAGGCCGAACTCCCCGAATTCGACTTCGATCCCGCCGTCGAGTCGGCCCTCGACCACCTCGCCGACTT
>NZ_JBZRPK010000184.1:0-1679 GCF_058382125.1 Haloferax sp. s1 | reverse complement strand
GGCCACCGCCCCCCCGGGGAGAGCGAAACCGTCCCGCACGGGGAGGGCCACCCCGCGGCCAACCGGGTCCGGGGGGGAAAACCGTGCCGGGGATTTCCCGGTCTCTGGCGTGGGCCCCACGGAGTTCCCCGTCATTGGGAGGGGGCCGGAACCGCAGGCGGGGGGGGACGGGCGCCGACTGTCCCCCGACCGCGACCCCCGCCAGTGGGATGACCCGCCAGCGAACACCGAGACGGCCCGGGTCAAAGACCGCACTATCGATGAGATGGTGAAACGCGGCTACACCACCGCGTCGGCCGAACTCACGAGCCGTGCCGTAATGAAGAGAGTGAGCCAGACATGGGACTGAGAGACGACCTCGAACGATTCCGCGAAGTGGGCGAAGAGCGCCGCGAAGACCTCAAGGAGTTCATCTCCTACGGTGACCTCGGAGCCTCCGGCTCGAAGGACATCAAGATTCCAATCAAAGTCGTCGACCTCCCGGAGTTCCAGTACGACCGCCTCGACATGGGCGGCGTCGGCCAAGGAAAAGGCGGGACGCCCGACGTCGGCCAACCCCTCGGCCAGCCACAACCCGAACCCGGCGAGGGCGACGAAGGCGAACCCGGGGAAGAGGGGGCCGAACACGAGTACTACGAGATGAACCCCGAACAGTTCGCCGAGGCGCTCGACGAAGAACTCGGTCTCGAACTCGAACCGAAAGGGAAGGAAGTGATCGACGAAATCGAAGGCGACTTCACCGATATCACCCGGAGCGGACCGCACAGCACGCTCGACTTCGAACGCCTGTTCAAAGAGGGTCTCAAGCGCAAACTCGCGATGGACTTCGACGAGGACTACGTCCGCGAGGCGATGAAAGTCGAGGGAACCTCAGCCAAAGAGGTCTACCACTGGTGCCGCGAGAACAACATCCTCGTCTCGATGGCGTGGATCGACGACGAGTGGGGCCGCATCCCCGACGAAGAACGTGGCACGTGGGAGTCCTTCGAGGAGATGGAAGCAAACGTCGAGCGGACCACGACCGTCCAGCGCATCCGGCGTGACGGACTCAAGGAGATTCCGTTCCGCCGCGAGGACGAGCGCTACCGCCATCCCGAGATAATCGAGAAGAAGCGTTCGAACGTCGTGGTCGTGAACATCCGCGACGTGTCGGGGTCGATGCGCGAGACCAAGCGCGAACTCGTCGAGCGCACGTTTACGCCGCTCGATTGGTACCTCACGGGCAAGTACGACCACGCGGAGTTCGTCTACATCGCCCACGACGCGGAGGCGTGGGAAGTCGAACGCGACGAGTTCTTCGGCATCCGCTCGGGCGGCGGGACGCGAATCTCGTCAGCCTACGAGTTGACGAAAGAAGTCTTGGACGAGCGCTACCCGTGGCGCGAGTGGAACCGCTACGTCTTCGCCGCCGGCGACTCCGAGAACTCCTCGAACGACACGAAAGAGCGGGTTATCCCGCTCATGGAGGAGATTGACGCCAACCTCCACGCCTACGTCGAGACGCAACCCGGCGGCACCGCAATCAACGCGACGCACGCCGAGGAAGTCGAGAAGAACCTCGGCGACGAAGGCAACGTCGTCGTCGCGTACGTCTCCCAGCCCGACGACGTAATCGACGCGATATACCGCATCCTCAGTACGGAGGCGACAGCAGAATGAGCTTTAGACGACACCGCAGA
>NZ_JBZRPK010000185.1:0-1680 GCF_058382125.1 Haloferax sp. s1 | reverse complement strand
ACTGACGGCGAGTCGGGGGAGCCATATCAAACACGTCGAATAACCAATAAAAAAACGCACCGGACTATGTCCAACCCCGAACCCCGCCTCCGACTCCCACGCGCACGAGGAGAAAGGCGGCTTTTTACGGCCTGATGGGCTAACGACTGCTATGAGCCTACCCGACGCCGGCGAACGCGTCCCCCTCTCCTGTCCGTCGTGTTCGCCCGACGAACCCACCGTTCACGAGGTGCTGAAGCCCGGCGGTCACTCGACCGTCCGGTGTACCGAATGTGGCCAAGTCCACAAAGAGAAAGTCGAACTCCCCGACGAAATCGACATGAACGTCGTCGTCTCGCAGGACGGGTCGTCCGTCTCGACGGACGTCTCCGCCCCCGCCGAAGCGACCATCGCCCTCGGCGAGGAGTTCATCGTCGACACAGCCGAGGCGATTCAACTCGTCCGCATCACGGGCATCGAAGTCAGTGCCGAAGAGCGCGCCGAGGAAGCGATGGTGAAAGACACAAAGACCGTCTGGACCCGCGTGGTCGACAACGTCGGCGTGAACGTCACCATCCATCCGAAGGATGGCAAGCGTGAGGAGACTCGGAGCGTCACCGTCAACGTCCCCGGCGACTACGAGTTCGTCGTCGGCGAGACGGAGTCCTTCGGCGACGAAGAAGTGGAAATCGAAGGTCTCGTCGTCCGCTCGGACGCCCCCGAATACCGCCACGGCAAACTCGACCACCCCGGCGACATGGTGTACGCGAAGGATGCAAAGCGCGTCTACGCCCGCGACCAGACCTCGTCGGCGTGGTCCGCTTGGTAAATCGAGTACAGCACCACTCACCAACACGAAACGACCTTTCTTTTTGCACCCCGTCGGTGCGACCATGCCTACCCGCGACCGGTCACAGTCGTCGGTCGAATCGCTTGCGTTACTCTGGGCTGCCCGCGAGAGCGGCGTCATCGACGCACTCACGACCAGTGCCGGAACTGCCGAGGCCGTTCCGATATCGCCGGTATCGAACCGCGTGCGGCCCGCATCACCGTCGAAGCGCTAGCCTCGATGGGCTTCATCAAGCGCGTCGACGACGAGTACGAAATCACGAATCGCGCCCTCGGCTTTCTCGCCAAGCGCGACGTTCGCTCTATCGGTCGCCTCCCGCACGCACTCGACTCGTTCTCGTTGTACACCGAGTTGCCGGAGGCGATGGCGACCGGCGAGCCGCCAGCGTTCCCCGACGACTGGCTTCGAAACCGACTTGGCGCACACGACGCCACCGACGAGTCGGTCGTCCGGGCGTGCGTGACTGCCGCGGTCCGCGAGGCATCCAATGCGACCCGCGTCCTCGACCTCGCGGGCGCGTCGGGGGCCTTCGCCCGCGAGTTCCTCGCTCGCGGCCACGACGTAACGTTTCTAGACGACCCCGAGACGGTCGAGGTCGTCCGGCCGCTCCTCTCGCGCGCCGGTGTCGAACTCGTCGCAGGCGACCCGAGGGAGCCGCCGGTCTCCGGGTTCGACCTCGTGTTCGTCGGCGACGCGTTCGCGGGACGCGACCCTGCGGAGGCTGAATCGCTTGTCGCGGGCGCGTACGATGCTCTCGAACCCGGCACCGTGGCCGTCTTCGTCGACACGCTTCACGGGCGGTGTTCGACCGCAGCGACGACCCGACGCGCCGTCGACTCACTCGCCACTGG
>NZ_JBZRPK010000186.1:0-1696 GCF_058382125.1 Haloferax sp. s1 | reverse complement strand
CGTCGCGTCCGCGCCGCTCGTCGTTGTGTTTCTCAGTATCGTCGTTCTCGGCGTGCTCGACCCGCGTCCACTCGAATCGGCCGTCGAGGCATCCGACCCCATCGAGACGCTCGCACAGGGACTTCTCACTGCAATCATCACCGGTGTCACGCTCGTCGTCAGTATCAACCAACTCGTACTCTCGCGCGAACTCGGTCCGCTCGGCGAGCAACGCGACCGGATTCAAGGGTCGATAGCGTTCCGCGAGGACGTCGCCGACTTACTCGACGCACCGGTCGCTCCGCCGGAGCCATCAGCGTTCTTGCGCGCGCTCGCCGAGAGCATCGCCGCCCGTGCGCGAACCGTCGAAGAGACGGTCTCCGGCGACCGCGCGCCAGAGACTGACGCGGCGGCGCGCGTCCGGGAGTTCGCATCGGAAGTCGAAGGAAACGCCGAGGCGGTCGCCGAGCGTCTGGAGGGCCGGCAGTTCGGAACGTTCGGTGTTCTCTCCGCGGCGCTGGACCTCAACTACTCGTGGAAGATGTATCAGGCAACGCGGCTCCGCCGCGTCCACGATGATGACCTCCCGGACGAAACGAGGGCAGCACTCTCGGACCTACGCGATGCGCTCGAACTGTTCGGTCCCGCCCGCGAACACGTCAAGACGCTCTACTTCCGGTGGGAACTCGTCAACCTTTCGCGGTCGATGTTTTACACCGCCGTCCCCGCGCTCGTGGTGAGCGTCGGCTCGATTCTCTTTCTCAACGACCTCTCGACCGTTACGGGCGCGACACTCGGCGTCTCGAATCTCTTGTTGGTTGTTGCTTTCGTGACTGCCATCTCGTTAGCGCCCTTCTCGGTCCTCGCTGCCGCCGTGCTCCGAATTTCGACGGTCGCAAAGCGGACGCTCTCTATCGGCCCGTTCGTGTTGCGCTCGGAAACGAGAGAAGAGGACCTCGATTGGGAATCCTAAGTCGGACTCCCGGACGTTAATCGAGGAGACCTGCGTTCTTATTGCAACTGTGCGCCGGTTCCGGCGCGGTCCAGTTCCGTGAGGTTGATTGCGCCGTTCGGCATCGGAACGCTCTCGTAGGGGTCGTTCGCGAGGAGGAGCGACCCGTCGAGGTCGGCGTAATCGAGCAGCGGCGCGAGGTGACACCCTGCCGCGATGGCGGCGTTCGTCTCAATCATGCAACCGAGCATGACTTCGAGCCCGTGCGCGCGGGCGGTGTGAATCGCGCGCTTCGCTTCCACGAGACCGCCACATTTCATGAGCTTCAGGTTTGCGATGTCGACACGGTCGGCAATCTTGGGGATGTCGTCGGCCGTGATGCAGGATTCGTCGGCCGCGATGGGGAGCGCACCGTGGTCGTAGACGAACTGCAGGCCCTCGTAGTCCTCGGCGGGAACGGGTTGTTCGACGAACTCTACACCGTAGCCCGCAAGGAATTCGGACATTTCGACGGCTTCGCGGGGCGTCCACGCCTCGTTGGCATCGACGCGGATTCTCACGCCGGGTGCTTCGTCGCGGACGGCCTCGATGATAGCCTTGTCGCGGTCGGTGCCGAGTTTGACCTTGAGCACGTCGTAGCCCGCATCGTACGCCTCGTCCGCCTTCTCGCGCATCGTGTCGAGGCCGGCGAGACCGATGGTGAACGACGCGGTCGGCGCTCGGGCGCCGCCGAGGCCCCACAGGCTGTAGCGCGGGACGCCGCGC
>NZ_JBZRPK010000658.1:7970-12837 GCF_058382125.1 Haloferax sp. s1 | reverse complement strand
TAGCTCAGGTTATAATTAAACAGAGACAAACTACATTGTAGTGCAATCATCTTGTAGTATACTGGCCGTGGACAGCTAGACAGGAACGGAATCGGGGTGGGATGTCTCAGTTCATCTATAGTAGCGTTTGCAACTGGTGACATATCCGATCGCACGACACCGGTCAATCGAGTGTGCACTGACTTGCAAGCGCTACTATAGGACCGGTCGTCGCACGTTCATCCGGGACCGGTCATCGTAGTATTTTATCCGCCGGCCCACGCACGTGCGGACATGACTACTCAGGGAATCGTCGGACAGTTCCTCTCGTTGAAAGAGGAGACCGACGCCGACCTGCTCGCCATGCAGTGCGGTGACTTCTACGAATTTTTCGCTGACGACGCCGAGACGGTCGGACGCGAACTCGACCTCAAAGTGTCCCAGAAGTCGTCGCACGGGTCGTCGTACCCGATGGCGGGCGTGCCACTGAACGACCTGACGCCCTACCTCAAGGCGCTGGTCGAGCGTGGCTACCGGGTCGCCGTCGCCGACCAGTACGAGACAGAATCGGGCGACCTCCGCCGACAGATTACGCGCGTCGTCACACCCGGCACGCTCCTCGAAACCTCGCGCGCCGACGCGCAGTTCCTCGCCGCCGTCGTGACCGGCAGCGACGGTGTTGGACTCGCATTCGCCGACATCACGACCGGGCAGTTCCTCGTCACCGAAGCCAAGACCGTCGACGACGCCGCGGCCGAACTCTACCGCTTTGCACCCGTGGAGGTCCTTCCCGGCCCCGACCTCCGAGCCGACGACGAGACGCTTTCGCGCCTGCGCGAGGCCACGGACGCCTCCTTCTCGCTCTTTTCGACCGAAGCGTTCGCACCGGGGCGTGCCCGCCACGCCGTCCGCGAACAGTTCGGCGAATCCACCGTCGAGAGCGTCGGTCTCGACTCGGAACTGGCAACCCGCGCGGCGGGCGGCATTCTCGCCTACGTCGAAGAGACGGGCGCTGGCGTCCTGCGGTCGATGACGCGGTTGCAGGTGTACCACCCGAGCGACCTGCTCGAACTCGACGCGACCACCCAGCGGAACCTCGAACTCACAGAGACGATGCACGGCGACCGCTCGGGGTCGCTTTTCGACACCATCGACCACACCGTCACCTCGCCGGGCGGTCGCCTGCTCCGCGAGTGGCTCACCCGCCCGCGACGCGACCGAGATGAGCTTTCGCGTCGACTCGACGCCGTCCAGTCGCTCGCGTCCGCAGCTCTCGCCCGCGAGCGCGTCCGAGAGGTACTTGACGGGGCTTACGACCTCGAACGACTCGCCTCGCGCGCCGCCTCGGGAAGCGCAGGGGCGAACGACCTGCTTTCCGTCCGCGACACGCTCGATGTCCTCCCCGCGCTCACCGACGCCATCGAAGGAACCGAACTCGCCGACTCACCGCTTGCCGAAGTCGTTTCTCGGCCTGATGGGGATGCCGCGGCGGGACTGCAAGCCGAACTCGCCGACGCGCTCGCCGAGGACCCGCCAAAGACGGTCACGCAAGGCGGCTTGTTCCAGAAAGGCTACGACGACGAACTCGACGGACTCATCGAGCGACACGAATCCGCGAAGTCGTGGCTCGACACCCTCGCCGACCGCGAAAAGCGCCAACACGGGCTTTCACACGTCACGGTCGACCGGAACAAGACGGACGGCTACTACATTCAGGTCGGGAAGTCCGTCGCCGACCAGGTACCGGAGCACTACCGGCAGATAAAGACGCTCAAGAACTCGAAGCGATTCGTCACCGAGGAGTTAGAGGAAAAAGAGCGCGAGGTGCTTCGACTCGAAGAAGCCCGCGGCGATTTGGAGTACGAACTCTTTCAGGACCTCCGCGAGCGAGTCGCCGCACACGCCGAACTGCTGCAGGACGTGGGCCGAACCATCGCCGAAGTCGACGCGCTAGCGTCTCTCGCTACCCACGCCGCCGGAAACGGCTGGACCCGCCCGGAACTCACCGATGCCGGACCGCTCCGCATCGAGGCCGGTCGCCACCCCGTCGTAGAGACGACGACCGAGTTCGTCCCGAACGACCTGCACATGGACCGCGAGCGCGGCTTTCTCATCGTCACCGGACCGAACATGTCCGGGAAATCGACCTACATGCGACAAGCGGCGCTCATTACGCTTCTCGCGCAGGTCGGCAGTTTCGTCCCCGCCCGGTCTGCGACCATCGGCGTCGTCGACGGCATTTACACCCGCGTGGGTGCGCTGGACGAACTCGCACAGGGTCGGTCCACGTTTATGGTCGAGATGCAGGAACTCTCGAACATCCTCCACTCGGCGACCGAAGATTCGCTCGTTATCCTCGACGAAGTCGGCCGCGGAACTGCAACCTACGACGGAATCTCTATCGCGTGGGCCGCGACAGAGTATCTGCACAACGAGGTGCAGGCGAAGACGCTCTTTGCGACTCACTACCACGAACTGACGACGCTCGCCGACCACCTCGACCGCGTGGCGAACGTCCACGTCGCCGCGGACGAGCGAGATGGTGACGTGACGTTCCTCCGAACCGTCGTGGCCGGCCCTACCAACCGGAGTTACGGGATTCACGTCGCCGACCTCGCGGGGGTTCCGCGCCCCGTCGTAGACCGCGCTGGCGACGTACTCGACCGACTCCGCGACGAGAAGGCCATCGAGGCGAAAGGCTCCGGGTCGGCCGAACCCGTACAGGCCGTCTTCGACGTGGGAAGCGGACAGATGAAAGTCGCCGAAGGCGACGGCAGTCCCGCAAACGGGTCCATGGAACACTCGACACGAGACGATTCGGCGGCTGGCGCACCCGGAAACGGACAGATTGGTGCCAACTCCGGCCTCGAATCCGAACCCGGTTCCGAACCCGGCCCCGAACTCGACCCCGAGACCGAAGCCGTCCTCGACGAACTGCAATCGACCGACGTGAATGCCACATCACCCCTCGACTTGATGGCGAAGGTGCAGGCGTGGCAGTCGAAACTGGAGAATGAAGAATGACGGAGATTCACCAACTCGACGAGAAGACCATCCAGCGAATTGCCGCCGGTGAGGTCGTCGAACGTCCCGCTTCGGTCGTCAAAGAACTGTTCGAAAACAGCCTCGACGCGGATGCAACGCGGGTCTCCGTCGCGGTCGATTCCGGCGGCGTCGAAGGCGTCCGCATCCGCGACGACGGCGTCGGCATGAGCGAAGCAGATCTCGAACTCGCCGTCCGCGAGCACACGACGAGCAAAATCGGCGACATAGAGGACCTCGAAGCGGGTATCGGAACCCTTGGCTTCCGCGGCGAGGCGCTCCACACTATCGGTGCCGTCTCGCGAATGACTATCCGGTCGAAGCCCCGCGGCGGCGACGTGGGTACCGAACTCCGGTACGAAGGCGGCGAAGTCGAGGAGGTTCGGCCCGCTGGCTGTCCAGAGGGAACCGTCGTGGAGGTCGAAGACTTGTTCTACAACACCCCCGCGCGGCGGAAGTTCCTCAAGACGACGGCGACCGAATTCGACCACGTGAATACTGTGGTCACCCACTACGCCCTCGCAAACCCGGACGTGGCCGTCTCGCTGGAACACGACGACCGAGAGGTGTTCGCCACCGAGGGCCGAGACGACCTCCAATCGACCGTCCTCTCCGTGTACGGCCGCGAAGTCGCGGAGTCGATGGTTTCCGTCGAGCACGACGTACCCGGTATCTCGGTCTCCGGTCTCGTGAGTCATCCCGAAACGACACGCAGTACCCGCGACTACCTCTCGACGTTCGTCAACGACCGCTACGTCACGGACCGAGTGCTCCGGGAAGCCGTCCTCGACGCCTACGGCGGGCAACTCGACGCCGACCGCTACCCGTTTGCGGTGCTCTTCGTCGAGGTCGCACCCGACGCCGTGGACGTGAACGTCCACCCGCGCAAGATGGAAGTTCGGTGGGACGAAGAACCAGAGGTCAAACGCGAAGTGGCCGACGCGGTCGAAGACGCCCTGTTGAATCACGGACTCGTCCGCTCGTCGGCCCCGCGGGGTCGCTCGAAGGCCGACGAGGCGGCTATCGAACCCGGCGAGCCAGACGAAGCGGACGCGGGCACCGTGGTCGAATCCGCGGACCCGCACGAGGTTCACGGGCCGGCCGACGACCAAGGAGACACGGAGCGCCCGACCGCGAGAGATGTACAATCGGCGCGAGAGGGACGGGAAGAACGGAAGACCCGAGAGGCAGGAAAGACGAGTTCCGAGCAGTCGGAATCGGACACCACCGATTCACCTGAACCGGAATCGTCGACTAGAGAGACGACCACGTCGGCAACACAGCCTTCCCAAACGTCACCGCCGCCGACACCGCCCCGCAAGTACGACCTTGCGCCGGGACCGGAGGCGACAGAGCAGTCGTCACTCGACACCGGACCCGCAGAGTCGTCGGCCTCCGCGACCGATTCGACACCCGCAACCGAACCGTCGCCGTCGACAGGTGAATCCGAATCGTCGCCGCCGACCGAATCTACTCCGTCGCAGTCGCCATCGGGGCGCATCAGTGCCCCGACAACCCAGCGCGACCTCTCGGGCGGTGAAGCGAACCTCACACCCGAATTCGAGTCGCTGCCGTCGATGCGCATCCTCGGCCAACTGCTCGACACCTACATCGTCGCGGAGACGAGTGAGGGGTTAGTCCTCGTGGACCAGCACGCCGCCGACGAGCGGGTGAACTACGAGCGTCTGAAGAACGAAGTCGAAGGCGATACGCCGACACAGGCACTCGCCGAACCGGTCGAACTGGAACTGACAGCCCGTGAGGCGGCGCTGTTCGAGGATTACCGCGAGGCGCCGGCGCAGGCCGGCTTCCACGTCGGCCGGACCGGCCAGTGAACCCGCCTGGG
>NZ_JBZRPK010000658.1:6303-7960 GCF_058382125.1 Haloferax sp. s1 | reverse complement strand
GAGCGGGCGGCGTAGCAGGAGGGGTAGGACGAGGCGGTGGGGCGGATCGGAGGCCGCGCCGGGCGGAGAGGGGAGCGTAGCGTGTCGGAACGAACCGTTCCGGCTGTGTTCGACGCGGCGCTCGACCCCGGACTCCTCCGCGACGCGCTGACGGCGTTCGTCCGCGAGGAGGCCGACGGCGGCCAGAAGACGGTCGACGCCGTCGCCGACGAACTCCTCGCCGACCTCGCGTGTTACCCGTCGATTACGGGCAACACGTCGCTCCGCGAGGGGTCGGTGCTCGAACTGCTCTCGGCACTCGACGACTGCGAGAATCCCTACGCCTGCCCGCACGGGCGACCGGTCGTCATCGAGTTTGACCGGGACGAAATCGAATCGCGGTTCGAGCGCGACTACCCCGGTCACGGAGGCCGGCGCGCCGAAGAGTGATGCGAGAGGCAAGCTACGACTGAACCAACGACCCAATTCTCGCTGGCGATACTCTCGGCGAGGATTGAAGTCCGGCCACCGAGTGGGTCGAACTGATGAACGCGCTCGTCTTTCTTGGGATTCTCTTCGGGCCGCTCGTCCTCGTGGTGTCGTATCTCTTTACCGCCGCCACGGGACCGAGCGTCCCGACGTGGGCCGACGCCGCCGGAGTCGCGATTCGCTTCTACGGGACTGCACTCGCCGTTATCGTCGGACCCGTTGCGCTCCACCTCGACCGAATCTCGCTCGCAAAGCGGTCCAACTGGATTCCGTCTCCCCTGTACTATCTTATCGCTATCCCGTTTCTGAGTATCCCGATTTCGTTTATCTACCTCGTTCGACGGCTCACGTCGGCCTAATTCGGGCGCCGAACAGACGAGGAGAATACAGTGGCAACAAAAGGAGAATTCAGTGACAATAAAACAGCTACACACGCACATCAGTCCACAACCATAATGTAGCAATAGCAACAAGTATGAGTAATGCGAAACGATGCCCTGAATCCCTCCCTGATAGTGGTCTCCCTCGCAGTTTTCGTGGTGGCGCTCGCCGCCACAATCGCCATCGAGTTCCGGGAGCGCTGGATGGTGGATGCCCTCCTAATCACGGCTGGCGCCGCAGTCGGTCCGGTCATCTTCGTCGCCGGTCGGAGAATCCGTTCTGACCGCAACTCGGACAACCGACTGACCAACGCGGTCTTGGCGGCTTCCTACGCCGCTTTCGCCGGCATTTCCCTGTACAACGCGTTTGTCTTGGAAATCATGACTGGCCCGGTCCGCGACCTGACGATGGTCGCCATCGGAATGACCGGCCCCGCGATAGTGATGGCCGCCAGTCGGGTGCTGGGGAACGAGTCTCCGCTCACGACGGCCTGATACTGTCGGGGAAGTCCTGACGCACCGAACCGCCAGCAGTCGCTGCATTCGACGGCAACGCCGGAGGTTTATATCGCGCCCGCGAACGGCCGTCCATGACAGCACTCGTGACCTTCGGCGAGACGATGCTTCGCCTGTCGCCGCCGCGTGGCGAGCGACTCGAAACCGCCCGCGAATTCGAAGTACAGGCTGGCGGGGCGGGGAGCAAAGACGCCGATGCCGCCGACCGCCCCGGGCCCCGCGCCGCAAGGTTATCAAAGCCCCCCATCACCCCGCCCGGTCGGCGCGACGACGGCGAGCCGCGTAGTCATTGC
>NZ_JBZRPK010000658.1:0-6293 GCF_058382125.1 Haloferax sp. s1 | reverse complement strand
CACGTAGTCACGGCGCCGATACGGGGGGCGGCGTCGGGGGCGACGGCCTCCGACGGGGCCCATATTACCCGGAACACGGGGACGCGCCCGGCCGGCCCAACGTCATCTACGACCGCGCCGACGCCGCCGTGACGACGCTGGAGACGAACGAAGTCGACCTCGACGCCGTCCGCGACGCAGCGGTGTGCTACACCAGCGGAATCACGCCTGCACTCTCCGAGACGCTCCGGGAGACCACGGCAGACGTGCTCGCAGCGGCCCAATCGGCCGGCACAACGACCGCCTTCGACCTGAACTATCGGGCAAAACTCTGGTCGCCCGAAGAGGCCGCAGAAGCGTACCGCGACCTGTTCGACTCGATTGACGTGCTCTTCGCCGCACAGCGAGACGCCGAGAACGTCCTCGGACGCGACGGCGACGCCGAATCTATCGCCCGCGGACTCGCCGCGGACTACGACTTCGAAACGGTCGTCGTCACTCGCGGCGCGACAGGGTCGCTTGCTCTCTCGGACGGCGACGTGTACGAACAAGGCGTCTACGAGGCAGAAACCCACGACGCTATCGGAACCGGAGATGCCTTCGTCGGCGGCTATCTCGCGAAGTATCTCGCCGGAGGCGACGTCGCCGAATCGCTTCAGTGGGCGTCCGCGACAGCGTCGCTCAAACGGACCCTCGAAGGCGATATCGCCGTCGTCACTCCCGAAGACATCGAACGAGTCGTCAACGAGGAGGGTGAGGGAATCTCGCGGTGAGTCCCACGCTATGTCAGCATAATTGAACAAAATATATTGGTAATTATTATTCCCTTTTGCCAAACAGATAGATTGAAATTAGGAACGGTGATAAATTGTCCCAGTAATGGGGACATTATCGTTCGAACCGCTGACATTCGATGACATACCAGAGGACGAACGGCCCTCTCTTCAGCAGGCGGTCGTTCCCGTTCTCGGGATGCTCGTCTTCTTGAGTGTCGGGGTCATTTGGCTTGGCCTTGACCCGCAACTGCCGCTTCTGTGGGGTATCATATTCACCGGGCTGGTGGGCCGGTACTGGTTGGGACTGTCGTGGTCTCGGCTCTCGGAGGGAATCCGTGACGGCATCAACATGGGGATGTCTGCACTGCTCATTCTCCTCGTCGTCTACATGCTCATCTCGACGTGGACCGCGGCGGGGACGATTCCCGCGCTCATCTACTACGGGCTCGACCTCCTCTCGCCGGAGGTGTTCTTGCCCGTTGCGACGTTGCTTTCGGCAATCGTCACCTTCGCCATCGGGTCGTCGTGGACCACCGCAGCGACGCTCGGTGTGGCCTTCATCGGTATCGGTTCGGGTCTCGGAATGCCCGATGCGATGACCGCCGGTGCCGTCCTGACGGGTGCGTACACCGGCGACAAGGTTTCGCCGTTTTCGGACACGACGAACCTCGCCGCCGCCGTCACGAACACGGACCTGATGACCCACGTTCGGACGATGCGCGTCGGGACGAGCATCGCGCTCGTCATCTCGCTCGTGGCGTACACCGCACTCGGACTCACGGCCAGCGGGAACATCCCAGTTGGACGTATCGCGCAGATTCAGACGGCCATCGACAGCACCTACACCGTGACGCCGCTGGTGTTCGCTCCGCTCGTCGTCACGTTCGTGCTCGCGCTCCGTGGCTACCCCGCGCTTCCGTCCATCATCGCGGGTGTCGTCGTCGGGACGCTCACTCAACTATTCGTTCAGGGTCCTGTCACCATCGATACCTTCGTCAACACGTGGAACGTCGCCTTCGCGGGCACGTCGCCGTCGACAGGCGTCGAAACGGTCGATTCGTTGCTCGAATCCGGCGGGTTACTCGGGTCGTCGTGGACGATGACCGTCATCCTCGCGTCGCTGTCACTCGGCGGCATCCTCGAACGGACCGGCTGTATCGCCGTCATCGCCCACAACCTGCGGCGGATTCTTACCTCGGTTACGTCTCTGACCATCGGGACGGCCACCTCGTCGCTGGCGATGAACGCCATCGCGGCCGACCAGTACATGAGCCTCGTCGTTCCCGGAATGAGCCTCCGCGGCCTGTACGACGAGTTCGACCTCGAAAGCAGAAACCTCTCTCGGGCCATCGAATCCGCCGGGACGACGACGAGCGCCCTCATCCCGTGGGGGACCGGCGGCGCGTACATGGCCGACGTGCTCGGCGTTCCGACGCTCCAGTACGCCCCCTACTACTTCCTCGGGTTCCTGTCGCCGCTCATCCTCGTGCTGATGGGAATCACCGGGTGGCGCATCAGTGAACAAGGTTCCGACACACAGGCCGGACTTCGCGGTGCGGTTGCGTCGTTCGCTGACGACGACGACTGACCGACGAAGTCGAGCCACTCGTTGGCTCTTTCTGGACCGGCAGGCGTATTTTGATTCGCCCAGTACCCGCAGGTATGGAGGTTACGACGGTCGGTCGATTCAGGGTCTACCGAAGCCCGCGCAAGCGAGATGAACTCCTCTTGCTCGAACTCCCCGGAGAACCCGTCGACTGGGCCGACCCGACCGTCGCAGTCGACGTTGACGATGCGTTTTCTCCGACCTACGTACCACGGACCGGGTACGACGGCGACCTCGCAGAGACCGTCTCGTCGCTCGAATCCGGAAACGAGGTCGAAGCGACCGTAATGTGGGAAGACGGCGACCCGCGATTCGCCGATGTGTCGCTCGTCGACCGAACGCGGTTCCGCTTTATCGGGGCCGCAACGGACCTGTTCGAGGCCGCCCGAGAGACGTGGCGAGCGACCGCCGACGGTGAGGCGATTGGCTCTCGCGTCACGTACGGCACCGACGGCGACCCGAACGCAGTCCTCTACGCCTTTGCCAAACAACCGGGCGCTCGCGACCTGTTCGACGAGTTCAGCGATGGCGTCCTCCCGCTCGACCCGCTTCTCGACCGACTCGGCAGTGAAGCTAGCACCGAGTCCCCGGACGCCGACGGCTCGGAAACGCCCGAGATACCCGACGCACCCCGTGAGGTGTTCGTCTTACGCCCGCTGGATGCGGAGTTCATCCTCGTCGCCATCGCGTTCGACAGAGACGGGTTGTTCGCCGAAACGATGCGCGAGACCTACTGCTGAGAGCGAGTCAAACACTGCGCAGGGTCAGTCCCACTCCGGTTCGACCTTCGCAGTCGGTTCTTCGCCCGCGAAAACGCGCTTGATGTCCGAAGCGGTCTGTTCGTTCACCTCGGCTTTGGCTTCGACCGAACACCACGCGGCGTGAGGCGAGAGAACGGCGTTTTCCAGTTCGCGGAGTGGCGAGTCCGCAGCGAGCGGTTCTTTCTCGAAGACATCGAGTCCGGCCGCCGCAATGTCACCCTCGCGGAGGGCATCCGCGAGCGCGTCCTCGTCGATGACCTCGCCGCGTCCGGTGTTCACGACGATAGCGTCGTCGGAGAGCGCATCGAAGGCGTCCGAATCGACCATGCCGCGCGTCTCCGGTGTCGCCGGAGCATTGACCGAGAGATAGTCGGCCCGGTCGTAGAGTTCGTCGAGTGAGACGCGCTCGACGCCGTACTCGTCGAGAACGTCGTCGCCGACGTACGGGTCGTAGGCGACGAAGTCGAGGCCGAATCCCGAACACAGTTCTGCGGTTCGCTGGGCGATGGCTCCGAACGAGAGAAATCCGAGCGTCCGGCCCATCATGCGATGGAGGTCGCGCCCGGGCGTCGCGGGCCAGTCGCCGGCGCGAACCGCGCGGTCGTACGAAGGCGTCGCACGAATGCACGACCACAGAAGAGCGACGCTGTGGGTTGCGACCTCGTCGGTACAGTAGGCGGGGACGTTGGTGACGACGACGCCGTGCTCTGCGGCCGCGTCCACGTCGATGTTGTCGAAGCCGACGGCCGCACGAGCGACGACCTGCAGGTCGAGTTCGGCGAGCGAATCGGCGGTGACTGGCGTGTTGATGTCAGTGACGACGGCGTCTGCATCGACGTCACGGCACGCTTCGACCAGTGCCGCTTCCGACCCGAGCTCGGCGACGGTTACCTCGGCAACGTCGCCGAGGACCCGACGCTGGTGCGCTGGGTCTACCATATGAAAGTCACTGAGCACGACGTGATAACTCATATTCGAGTAAATGATTTTATCCGGGACTACTTGATTGTGTCTGGGATTCTCAGGGGATAGGTACGACAGTCGATGATGATAGACGAGTTCGCAGAAGTGAGAACAACGAGGACCGAATCGAGGTACAGAAAGTAGAAACGAATAGCGGCGACACGCGAGTCGGTCTCTCCTGCGGCGAACCCGAACGTCAGTGTTCCCGCAACGCAGCGGTGAGCGGTATTATCACGTAGTTAGTTCTCCTGTGACCACCGCTGGTAGACCGCAGAGCCACCGAGAACGGCAAAGACCAGCGAGGCGAGTACCGGTGCACCGACTGCCGAGATAATCGGGACCTCGACGACGACTGCAATCATAAGGACGAGACCAAGCGCGGCGAGCGCGGCGTAGTACTCGCTCCACGACAGTTCGCCTTCGGGGACGACCTCCATATAGACCGTCACATCGCCAGCCTCAGCCAGCGTAACGATTTTCGACTCGTCGTCGTAGTCGACGATTCCCAACTCGACAAGCTTCGGGATGTGTGTCTGTTGGAGCGAAACGTACGCACTCTGTCGGATGTTTCGAGGCGGAGGTGACTCTCCTGTTTCGGCCTCCGCAATCCGTTCTGAGAGTTCGCGAAGCGTCAGGTCTCCGTCTTGGAGGAATTCGATTGCCATCCGACGGCGGTCGTTACTCAGTACCTCGTGGATTCGAGTTTCGGAGAGTCCGGGTTCGGATGTTGTCGCCATACGAGGATTCGACTGATTTGTGACTGGTCGCTTCTCCTATATCAACAGTTCGTCTTAGTTATCTCTGCTGAAAACTGTGGAGGTTATTGAAAGAGAATCAATCGCATGACAGCCCTTACCCCCGTGTTTGGGGGAACTTTCCGGAAGCGACAGATGTCAACAAATTTACTTTAAATTGTCATGGTGGGTGTCGAAGGGGTAAACACCCGACACAGCCGGATGCCAATGTTTAATATATTGATACGCCTGTCTTAATATATGACCGTTGTCAGCGTCTCCATGCCGGAAGAACTTCTGGAGCGCATCGATTCGTTCGCCGGAGAACACGGCTACACCGGACGAAGTGAGGTCGTCAGAGAGGCAGCACGAAATCTTCTTGGAGAGTTCGAAGACAAGAAACTCGAAGACCGCGACCTGATGGCAGTCGTCACGGTCATCTTCGACTACGAGACGACGGCCGTCGAGGAGCGAATGATGGGCCTTCGACACGAGTACGAAGGACTTGTTAAATCGAACTTCCACAACCACGTTGGCAACCACTACTGCATGGAACTGTTCGTCCTCGAAGGACAGCTCTCGGATATCTCGACGTTCGTCGGAAAAATTCGGGCGACCCGAGACACCCTGAGCGTCGATTACTCCGTGATGCCCGTCGACGAGTTCACGGGTATCGTCGAAGAATAACCCTCGGTCGGGTTAGTTGGCTCCGGTATTCAGAGGAATTGTCGGAGCGGTGCGGCGATTTCCTGTTCGGGAACCAGAACACGGTGTCGGTTCCCGACAGGCGAAACGGACGGTTGGCTACGATAGTTCCTATCAGTCGTCGTCACCGGAGATGACGCCCTCCGGTGCACCCACATCCGACTGACCGAGCATATTCTCGCGAAGGTCCGCCTCGATAGCCTCCAGCGACCGCCCTTTCGTCTCGGGAACGAACACGTAGGTGAACGCCAGTGCCACGGCACTGAGCACCGCGTAGACCCAGAACGTTCCGGCTTTCGTGATGGCACCGACCATGACCGGGAAGGTAAGCGACACCACGAGGTTCGCAACCCAGTTGAAGATGGTCACGACACCCATCGCCGTCCCACGGACCTTCAGCGGATACACCTCGGAGATGAGGAGCCAGAACACCGGGCCGAGACCGATAGCGAAGAACGCCACGTAGAGCATGAGGCTTCCCGTGGCAACCCAACCGACCATACCCGATAGGCCGGGGAGGTAGAAGGCCGCGCCGAGCGCGACGAGTGTGAGCGTCATCCCACCCAGACCGACCGAAAGCAGCGGGCGACGACCGGTTCGGTCGATGAGAACGACTGCGACGATAGTCATCACGACGTTGACGACACCGATGCCGACCGTCGCGAGGATGGACGCAGAGGACTCGAAGCCGGTCGAGTCGCGAGTCGCCGGCGCGTAGTAGGTGACCGTGGCTATGCCTGTGAGCTGCTCAATCGCCGCGCGGCCGTCG
>NZ_JBZRPK010000187.1:0-1713 GCF_058382125.1 Haloferax sp. s1 | reverse complement strand
TCGGCGGCGACGGATGTGCATAAGGGACAAGGTTAAGGGGACGAGAACGACTTCTTCTATGTCGTAGACCGGAAGGAGGGCATGGTAAACACGGCGGGATACAACGTCGATCAGCGAGGGGTCGAGGGGTTGCTGTTCGAGCACGAGGGGGTGGCCGACGCGGCCGTGGTGGGGATTGCGGACGACCGCCGAGGCGAGACGGTGAACGCGTTCGTGGTGCCGGTTCCGGACATCGAGGAGACGCCCGAGGAACTCAAGCAGTACTGTCTCGACAACCTCGCGGAGTACAAACACCCCCGCGAGGTCGAGTTCGTCGAGGAGTTGCCCCGGACGACCACCGGGAAGGTCCAGATGTTCGAACTCCGGGAGACCGAGGCAACCAAGTGACCCGGAGCGACAGAGATGGCTGACCCACCGACGACGCTGACGCTGGACGAGGGGCGTAGCGACGATAACGCTGAACCAGCCCCAGCGGCACAACGCTCTCGGCGATTGCCGACGGACTGGAGCACGAGTCGACGTGGGAGACCGGCCAACTCGAACCCCAGAAGGTCGACGACGGCGTCGAGGTGGCTGCCATCCCGGAAGAGATCGGCTTCATGGAGCAGACCGTCTACGTCGCCGTGGTCCCGCGCCTCCCGGAGGGCCACCGCATCGTCGGCGTCCGAATCGAGTTGCCAGGTGTACCAGTCGCTCCGGCAGATTCCGCAGGCCTCGGTCTAGACGACCACGCCGCCCGGACCGGACTCCAAGCGGTCCACGTCCTTGCTTTCGAGCGGTTCGCCGTACTCGCGTAGCACTGGGGCGCGCATACCGGGTCGGCAAACGCTCGGACACGTGAACTGCCAGTCAACTGTACGCTAAAAACTGGATTACTATTAACAGTGGTTGAAATAACCCCAAAATACTTTTTATTGGAAGGTGATGTGAGGGTATGACATTTCGACTGTCAGACGAGCAGCGCGCGATACGCGAGGCGGTCCGGGAGTTCGGCGAGGAGGAGATCGAACCGGTCGCTCGAGAGCACGACGAGCAGAGGCAGTATCCGGCGACCCTCGTCCAGAAGGCCGCCGAACTCGACTTCGTGGCCCCGAGCATTCCGGTCGAGTACGGCGGTGACGGAATGGACACCCTCTCGGCGACGGTCGTGACCGAGGAACTCTGGCGCGCCGACCCCGGCATCGGTAGCGCGATCGGAAGTCGGGGGTTCGGGACCGATATGATTCAGAAGTACGGCGACGAGTGGATGAAAGAGGAGTGGCTCCCGCGAATCGCCTCCGGCGAGTCGGCGTGCTGTAGCTGTATCTCCGAACCTGCACACGGATCCAACGTCGCCGGCATCGAAACCCACGCAGAACGGGACGGTAACGAGTGGGTCATCAACGGTAACAAGATGTGGATAACGAACGGGACCGTCGCCGACATCGCGGTCGTGATGACCAAGACGTCGCCCGGCGACGGCAATCGTGGTATCACCGCGTTCCTCGTACCCACCGACGCCGACGGCTTCAGGACCGAGAAGATAGATAATAAACTCGGCATCCGGGCGTCGGACCTCGCCGATGTCATTCTGGACGACGTTCGCGTGCCCAAGGAGAACGTCATCGGCGGAGTCGACGAGGGGTTCTACCAGCTCATGGACTTCTTTGCCAGCGGCCGAGTCAGCGTCGCGGCCCAAGCAGTCGGGACAGCCCAGGCCGCGCTCGACGCGGC